>JBBDRC010000230.1:0-3574 GCA_040905625.1 Kiritimatiellia bacterium | reverse complement strand
CACCGTTTAACCAATTGCGCAATTTGTCATCGATAATGAAACAGGACACCCCCACTTCTTTTGGAGATCAGAACCGCCGTTTGGACCTGCGCAGTATGCGCAAGGTCATGGAAAAGGACTGGGAACAGCGGGACCGCCGCATGTACACCAGTTTTCCGGACCGGGACGCCACTCAACTTCCGGTTTCCACCGCCGCCATTGCTGACGAGGAGTCGGATTCGGGCGTGGACCGCCGCAGTTTCATGAAGCTGATGGGCGGAAGCGCCGCCCTGGCCGGTCTGGCCGCCTGTACCCGCCAACCCAAAGAATTGATTGTCCCCTACGTGAAGGCCCCTGAGGAACTGGTGCCCGGCAAGCCGCTGTTTTATGCCACCGCCCGCATGTTCGGCGGGTATGCCCAGGGACTGATGGTCGAATCCCAGATGGGCCGCCCCACCAAAATCGAAGGCAACCCGTTGCATCCCGCCTCGTTGGGCGCGACCGACGTCTTTTCGCAGGCTTCGGTGCTGGATCTGTACGATCCCGACCGACTGACCGCCAGCCGGAAACAGGGCGTTCCCAAAGATTTTAACTCGTTCCGGGATGAATTCCGGCAGGCGCTCAATCAGGCCCCGGACGGGGAAGGGCTTCGCATCCTGTTGCCGCACAGCAGTTCCATCACGGAGAAACGCCTTTGCGACAAGATTCTGGAGACCTATCCTCAGGCGCAAATTCATGTATTCGATCCGGTAAGCGCGGAAAACGAGGCGCTGGGACTGGAAAAACTGTACGGCCGCCCCATGCAGTCCTTGCTCCATTTGGACAAAGCGGATGTGGTGGTCTCCCTGGACAGCGATTTCATGGGCTGGAGTCCGGCGAGAGTACGGTATGCTCAGGATTTCGCGTCCCGCCGTCGAATGGTCGACGGAGCCTTGCGGAACCGCTTTTATGCCGTGGAATCCACCTTTTCTCTGACCGGATCCAATGCGGACGACCGCCTGCCGGTGCGCGCTGGACGGGTGGAGGGTATTGCCCGCGCGTTGGCTGCGGCCGTGGGGCTCCCCTGCGAAGCCCCGGAACTGAATGAGCGCGAGTCCGAATTTGTGGATGCCATGGTGTCCGACCTCAAAAAAGCGGGGGCCAAGGCGCTGGTGGTCGCGGGGCCGCATCAGTCGGTGACGGTGCACGCCATCGCCAACCTGATCAACGCCCAGTTGATGTCGATCGGCACCACGGTTGATTTTATTGAACCGCAGCTTAACGGTCCGGTCAAGGTGCAGGATGATTTCCTGAATCTGGTTCGCGACATGCACGACGGCAAAGTGAAGGCCCTGCTGATGCTGGAGGTCAATCCGGTGTATGCGGCCCCCCACACCGTACGTTTTGAAAAGGCCCTGGCGAATGTGCCCTTTACGGCGCAGTTAAGCAATTTCTTTGACGAGACCGGAACCAAATGCACCTGGTCGCTTTCGGGCACGCACTATTTGGAAACATGGAACGACATGAAGGCCTTTGACGGCACTCAGACCATCGCCCAGCCCCTGATTGCGCCCTTGTACAACAGCAAGAGCACCCTGGAAATGCTGTCGCTGGTGTTGGACGAAGACACGCCCGCCTTTGATTTGATTCAGGAAACCTGGAAGGAACTCACCGGTTTTACCGATGACGAGGATGCGTTCCGTGTGTTCTGGCGCAGCAGTCTGCACGACGGCATTATCAAGGACACCGCCGCCAAACCCTGGAAAGGGTTGCGCGCCCGCCCCAACATTCTGCGTGAGCCCTACGACGATCCCAAAGCCGACTTTGGACTGGAAGTGGTGTTCCAGCCGGATGCCCGGGTGTGGGACGGTCAGTACGCCAACAATCCCTGGCTGCAGGAGATGCCGGCTCCCATAAGCACGCTCACCTGGGACACCGTGTTTACCATGAGCCCGAACACAGCCCGCAAATACAAGGTGAAACTCACGGATGAAAACGTGCAGAAGCGGACCCGGGTTCGGCCCGAAGTACAGATCATCGAATTGAACGTGGACAAGCGCACCCTGCAGGGTCCTGTGCTGGTGATTCCCGGACATCCGGACGACACGGTCATGGTCACTCTGGGGGGCGGACGCGAAATCGGAAAAGTCGCCAAGGGTGTCGGCTACAACGCTTCGTCGTTGCGCACCGCCGCCAATCCCTGGATTCAGCAGGGTGCCACGGTGTTGCATCTCAATCGCACCCAGCAACTGGCCCTCACCCAGGATCATTTCCCGCTGCAGGCGGATGGACGTCACCTGATCCGCGCCGCCGGCCTGGGACAGTACGAGCAGGTGCCCGACTTCCCCAACCAGATGGCGCATCAGTTCGACGAAAAATTCACCCTGTATCCGGCCTGGGACTACAGCAAGGGACTGCAGTGGGGCATGGTGGTCGATTTGAACACCTGTATCGGCTGCAATGCCTGCATCATGGCCTGTCAGGCGGAGAACAACATTCCGACCGTGGGCAAACACGAGGTGATGAACGGACGTCAGATGCACTGGATCCGGGTCGACCGCTATTTCGAGGATCTCGACAACGGCGAAACCCGCCTGCATGTGATGCCCATGGCCTGCGTCCACTGCGAAAACGCCCCCTGCGAAACCGTGTGTCCGGTGGGAGCCACCATGCACAGTTCCGAAGGGTTGAATATGATGGTGTACAACCGCTGCGTGGGAACCCGCTACTGTTCGAACAACTGTCCGTACAAAGTCCGCCGCTTCAATTTCTACAAATACACCGACGACGAGACCGAAAGCATCAAGCTGCAGCGGAATCCCAATGTCACCGTGCGTTTGCGCGGGGTGATGGAAAAATGCACCTACTGTGTGCAGCGCCTGAATCTGGCGCGGATTGATGCGCGGGTACAGAAACGTGAATTCAAGGACGGCGACGTGGTCACCGCCTGTCAGCAGGCCTGCCCGACCCAGGCCATCACCTTCGGCAATATCATCGATCCGAACAGCAAAGTCGCCAAGCTCAAAAAACATGGATTGAATTATACCATTCTGGAGGGCCTCAACACCCGGGCGCGGACCAGCTACCTCGGCAAGGTGCGGAATCCGCATCCGAACCTGGAACCGTCGATTTTGAAACCGCTGACGTTCAAACACGGTCCCGGCGGCGAGCACGGTCAGCACGCGGCTCCGGAACCCCATTCCGAACCCGCCCAGTCCAGCACGGATAAACACGGTCAATGAGTTTTCGGCACTGAATTTTTGGAGAATCCTGAATATGTCCACTGAAGAAAAACGAGATCCTGACGGGCAGTTGCCCTACATCAGCGGTCACAGCATGACCTCCGTGAGCGAAAAGGTCGCGGGTGTCACCACGCTGTCGATGCGCAAAATGCCGAAATTCTGGTATGGCGGCATTTTGATCGGCATTACTCTGATGCAACTGCTTTTTCTGGCGGTCTACCTGCTGATCACCCGCGGCACCGGTATCTGGGGCTTGAACATCCCGGTGGCCTGGGGTTTTGCGATTATCAACTTTGTGTGGTGGATTGGGATTGGACACGCGGGAACCCTGATTTCCGCGATTCTGTTTCTGTTTCAGCAGGACTGGCGAACCT
>JBBDRC010000229.1:0-3587 GCA_040905625.1 Kiritimatiellia bacterium | reverse complement strand
ATAACGCGAACACCAACAGAAAAAACAGCGCGAAATCAACCGTCGTGAAGATCATTGCGTCAACCTATAGATAGAGACATCTACTTGTCAATGCCGGGACATTCACCATTTTACAGCTAAAAGAATTGTGCTTCTCTCTTGAAAACGGCGGATCGACCGCAATGATGTAAATTCTATGATTCCTCCACAGGTGCAGAATGGTCCCCTCCTGCAAAAACTCGAGAAAAAAGTCCTCCTCGGGTTCTGGATGCTTTTGTCCACGTCTGCCGCACAAGAAGATGCAGCAATCCTGTATGAGGGCATTTGGTCCGGGGGAGAGGTGATGATGGTCCTGCATCAAAACGCACGCTGTCACTACCTGGATTATCGATCAGACCTCTTTGTTGAAATTCAGGGGGGCTGGCGGGTGGAGAAACAATCACTGGTGATCACTCCGGAGAAGGTCCGGGTGAACGAGGAAGGTGTGCAACCGTTCCCCAAAGAAGTTTCCGGAGAATATAGATTTAAGCTCAATACCGACAATCCGGACAGACCCACCCTGAAAATGAACGATATCACATTGAGACGAACCCCCTACAAGGTGCCTGATCCGGAGGAGTGGCCCGAAACTCTCACAGACAACCCCGACACATCCCCCAGGCATCCACAGATCTCGCATCTGTATTTTGAACCGCTTCGGAGTCTGGATCTCAAGGTAACTCTGGACGAGGAGGATCAGCTTGAATTACATATTTCCACACAACGGCCCCTGAACCAAAAGTGCCTGCTGACCCTTTGGGAATTCAATGCGCCCGATTATGCCTGGCGGATCGAGCTGGATATGAGTGTGCCCGACAGACGTCTACGCTACGGAGAAGCCTCGAAACTTGACCTGCAATTGATACCCGACGAAAACCGCACTCCGCGGCCTTTGTCCAAAAAAGCCCGCTTTTTCGCACGTGTGGAACTACACTATCTGCTGCTTTTCCCTCCCGGGAAAAAGAAAGATGTGATAGTGGGCATCTATGGATTCACCGAAGAGGGTGAATTGATTTTGATCGATGATCTGAAAAGATCATTCTAGTACTCAGGATAAACGCTTTTCTGTCTCATCTTCCTTCGGAAGACTCTAAAACTTCACCGACATCCGGTTGACCATCGGACAACCATTCCCCCGCCAGATACACCGAACCCGCCACGCAGCCGAAATCGGCATCGCCCACCCAGTCCGATCCCGTGGACCGCAACCCGGAAAGAGTTCCCGCCTCCGCCTTTAAGCCCTCCCCTTCCGCAATATCGAGCAATCGGTCCACCGATGCGGCTCTCGGTGAGTTCAGGGCCACGCATACACATCTCGAAAAGCGCGGACGCACCAACCGAATAAACCCTTTCAAATCTTTGTCAGCAAGCCCCCCCCACACCAACACACCCCGGGCTTTCCGTCCGAACAGCTCCAATAAAAGGTCATTCAACGCCTTCGCCCCGCCCGGATTGTGCGCCACATCCAGCAGAATCGGCGGGTTCGTCGACAGCACCTGTCCCCTCCCCGGCCAATTCACCTCCTGAACAGCGGTCCGAATGCCTTCCCCCTCCCCCGGCAGACTCAACAGTTCCTCAAACAGCTCAAGCGCCGCCACCGCCGTGCACACATTCTCCAGTTGAAACCGCCCCAACAGCGGAAAACGAATGCGCCCGTATTCACGGGACGGACTGGCAAGCGTAAACCGCTGACCCGTCAGATCCTGACGGCGACCCGACACCCCGATGGCCTCCTCCGCCCGGATCAGACGGCTTCCGCAGGCCTGTGCCCGTTCGCACAACACCTTGTCCGCCTCCGCTTCCTGCGCCCCCACAATCACCGGACGGCCGGGTTTGATAATTCCCGCCTTTTCCGAGGCGATTTTGCTCAGAGTGTCCCCAAGAAAATGCTGATGATCCATATCCACCCGGGTAATCACCGACAGCAGAGGCTCCACCACATTCGTGCAATCCAGACGCCCCCCCAGTCCCGTCTCCAACACCGCCACCTGCACGCCGGCCTGCGCAAAGGCCAGAAACGCCATGGCCGTCAAGGTCTCAAAAAACGTGGGCAAACGCGAAAGCGATCCCTCGATCCGCTGCACCTGATCCAACACCCCGTAAAAGTCTTTATCCGACAGCGGGATGCCCATCACCTGGATCCTCTCGTTCACCCTCACCAAATGCGGCGATGAAAACAGTCCGGATTTCAGGCCATGCGCACGCACCCCCGCCTCCAGCATCGCGCAGGTGCTTCCCTTCCCGTTCGTCCCCGCCACATGAATGGACAAAAACCGCTGTTGCGGATTCTCCACCGCCTCCAGCAACTCCCGCATAAACGCCAAATCCAGTTTAATCCCCGCATGGGTGCGCACAAACAGAGAGGCCAATTGTTGATCACGATCCGGATTCATGGCCCACGATCTACCTCCCCAACGCCCCGACCGCAAACCAAAAGAATCCACCCGTGCTTGATTTCCCCGAATTCCTGTTTAAGATGTCACCCATCGGAGAGTAACTCAGTCTGGTAGAGTGCCTGCTTTGGGAGCAGGATGCCGCAGGTTCGAATCCTGTCTCTCCGACCACTTCATTTAACCCTGTAGACATAACGTTTACAGGGTTTTTATTTGTTCTACATCATATCGGACAGCCTCAATTATAGTGATTTTAATGCATATAGTTCGATTTAAGGTCACATAAAGGGAACATTTAAGATTGACCGTTGAGAATTGTTGCGGGATAGTGCGAGCTGTTGTCCGGGATGTTCTGGATAGATCTATGGAGGATATGAGTATGGCTTTGGAAATGAAACCCACATCGAATTGGTGGTATGCCCGGGTGCGGATGCCGGACGGTATCAAGCGCTTTCCGCTGGTCCGTAAATCCGAAGGCAAAGAGGAGCGGCTGGCTGTACGGGGCTGTAGGCCCAAGTCATTAAAAAGCATGGAGGGAGCGGATCGGGAGTTTATAGATTCCTTTCACCAAGCCAAGGCCGCGCATGATCATCTGGTCGAAGAGCTGCGGTCAAAGAAAACGGTTGAGGAACTGACCCAGCGCATTGTGAAGAGCCGGACGGGAGCGAAAAAGGAGTTTGTCAAAATCAAATCCATCCCCGACCGCTGGACAAAGTTCCCACGCAAAAGCTCTATGAGCCTCAAACACCGAACGTATGGGATCGCCGTTCTTACCCGCTTCGTTGAGTTTATGGAGCAACGATGGCCCCAATGCAAAGACCTGATCGATGTCAGAGAGCATCAGATCGCAGCTTTTCTGGAGGCGGAGTCAGACCGTGGAATCAGCGCACGGACCTGGAACGTGACACTGGGTCTGATAAAGTCGGTTTTTGCAAAACTTGAACCCTCCGCCGATGCCTACACCCAGTTTCTGAGAAACGCGAAGCAACGTAGTGAACAAACTGTACATAGAGAACCGTTCACGCCGGAGGAGGTAGGCCGCATTCTTGAGGCGGCTAAAAAGGATAAAATTCTAAGGGGTCCGGTTCACACTGCGTGCTTCACGGCCCTGCGCAAAGGTGATGCCTGCTGTTTGCAATGGGACGCGGTTGATCTTGATTCAGGTATGATCCAAAC
>JBBDRC010000228.1:0-3681 GCA_040905625.1 Kiritimatiellia bacterium | reverse complement strand
ATCTCTGTCATGACTGAGAAATCCTGTCATGACAAAGCTTCCGGCGCAGGATGCGCCCCCTCCATAATTTTTACTACTATTTCCCAACAATTTCCGCATTCAGTTCGGATAGGAGTCGGTCCACGATGCGTCCGTGCATTTTTTCGACGGCTTCATCGGTCAGGGTCTTCTTGGAATTGCGGTAGGTGAATCGGTAGGCCATGCTTTTTTTGTTTTCACCCAGTTTATCGCTTTCGAATAAATCGAACAGCCGCACCTGAACCAGGTCCCTGGGACGTTCCCGGTTGACCAGGTCGATGACCTCCTGATGGGTGCGTGACCGATCCAGGATGAGGGCCGCGTCGCGGGTGGTGGAGGGATATTCGGGGATCGGGGTCATCCCGCTGGGCAGCCCGGGCTCCGGCAGGATGTGTGTGAGGTCAATCTCCGCCAATGCGACGGGGCCTGTCAGTTTGTGCGTCTGTTTAATTTTGGCGGACAAAAGCCCGATCCGTCCGATGACCGTGTCTCCGAAGCGAATTTCCGCCGCCTGGCCTTTGCCGAACGCTGGATCGTCAGTCGGCATCCATTGGCACGACTGTTCGCAACCCAGCAGGTAAAACATATTCTCCACTTCGCCTTTGAGATCCGCGTAGGCCTCCCGGTCGGTCAGGGGACGCTGTTTGTCCAATTCGGGCCGACACCAGGGCCCCATGGAGCCAAGGCAAACCCGGTTCTGCTCCAGCACGCCTTCCGCAGCTTGAAGATAGGTTTTGCCCTCTTCGAACAGGGCGAGTTCATCAATTTGATGCGCCTTGTTGTAGGCCAGCGACTGCACCATTTGCGGCAGCAGGGAACTGCGAAGCACGGACTGGTCCCGGCTGATGGGGTTGGGAAGAATGACCTGTTGTTGACGGTTTTCCGAATCCAACTGACTCAGGATTTCCGGGGTGCAGAGGCTGTAATTGAGGGTTTCCAGAAAGCCGCGGGCCGTCAGGTGACGCCAGATCATGACCAGGGCACGGGTTTCGGGATCACGGGCGTTCGAGACGATGCGGGCACGGGGCGCGGGTGCCGGAATTTTATCCAGGCCGTTCAGACGGGCGATTTCCTCGGTCAAATCCACCGGGCGGGTGAGGTCCTGACGGAACCCGGGGATTTGCACAGTGCATCCGTTCTCATTCCGCTCCTGAATCGTCAGACCCAGACGTTCGAAATATCCGCTCATCTGATCGGCGGGGATCCCGATACCGATTAAATTGTTAATTGTTTTCCATTGGCACTTGATACGCCGTGGCTCCTGTTTCCCGGGATACACATCCACCAGAGGGCCAAGCGATAGGATGCCCGCATGTTCAATGAGCAGGGAGCAGGCGCGGTCACTTACCCAGTCCAGAGCGGTAACATCACATCCCCTGGCGAAGCGGTGGGAGGAATCGGTGTGGCAATTCAGACGTTTGGCGGTTCCTCGGATGCGGGATGATTGAAAGGCCGCGCTTTCGATGAGCAGATCACGGGTGTCCCCGGTGATTTCGCTGTTCGCGCCGCCCATGACCCCGGCCAACGCGACCGCTTTGGTCGCATCGGCGATGACCAGATCCTCCGTCGACAGTTCCTGTTCCTCTCCATTGAGGGTGTGCAGGGTCTCGTTTGGGTCGGCGCTTCGAATCCGAATGGTGTTGCCTTCCAACTTGGCGTGGTCGAACGCGTGCAGTGGATGACCGGTTTCCAACAGGACATAGTTGGTGATGTCGACCACGTTGTTGATGGGGCGCAGTCCGCAGAGCCGGAGACGCTTTTGCATCCAGTCGGGGGAGGGGGCGATCTGTGCGCCGGAAAGCACCCGCGCGGTATAGCGGGGACAGGCCTCGGCGGATTCGATGTCCACGGTCATTTGTTCGGATGATTCGGGTGCCGACAGGTTCAACCCGGGGAGGCGAAGGGCGCGTCCGGTGAGGGCCGCCAGTTCCCGGGCGACTCCGATGATGCTCAGGCAGTCCGGCCGATTGGGGGTCACTTCCAGATCGAACACGACCTCGGGACCGCCCAACACATCAACGGCCGGGGTTCCGGCGGCAAGTTCGTCGGAGAGTTCCATGATGCCGCTGTGATCGCCGGACAAACCGAGTTCGTCCTCCGCGCACAGCATGCCCAGGCTTTCCACCCCCCGGATTTTGGCTTTTTTTAACTTCGTGCCATCCGGGAGGATGGCTCCAACCGGGGCATAAACGGTGTGCAGACCCGCCCGGACATTCGGGGCACCGCAGACCACCCGCATGGGGCTGTCCGCGCCAATCTCCACTGTGCACAGGGTCAGGCGGTCCGCATCCGGGTGGGGATCGACCGCGGTGATTTCCGCGACCACAAATCTGCCGAAGTCGGATCCGTGGGTTTCGACACCCTCCACTTCCAGACCGGAATAGGTGAGCAGGTCGCGCAGGTCCTCCACGGATTCGTGGAGATCGATATAGTCCTGTAACCAGGAAAGGGGTACGAGCATGGGGAGTCCTTAAGCAAATTGACGCAGGAAACGCGCGTCATTTTCGTATAAACGTCGAATATCGTCGATCTCCAGCAGGATCATGGCGATGCGTTCCAGACCCATGCCGAAGGCATATCCGGTGGTGGTGTCCGGATCGTATCCCACCGCTTCATAGACCTTGGGATCGACCATTCCCGCTCCGGCAATTTCGATCCAGCCGGAGTTTTTACACACCCGGCAGCCTTTGCCTTTGCAGACGTGGCAGGTGAAATCCACCTCCACACTGGGTTCGGTGAAGGGAAAAAAATGGGGGCGGAAGCGGATCTTGGTTTGTTTACCCAGGATTTCCCGGGCAAAGTGGGTCAGATCGCCTTTTAAATCGGCCATGGAGACATTGTCGGCCACGTAGAGGCCTTCGACCTGGTGAAAATTCGCGCTGTGGGTGGCGTCCGGGGTGTCCCGCCGATAGGCCCGGCCGGGAGCGATAATGCGCACCGGCGGCGGATTTTCGAGCATATACCGAATTTGAATGGGGCTGGTCTGGGTGCGCAGGAGAGTGCCGTCACTCAAATAGAAGGTGTCCTGCTCATCCCGGGAAGGGTGATCCGCCGGGGTGTTGAGGGCATCAAAGTTATTGAACACGGTTTCGACATCGGGTCCGGTGGCGACGGTGAAACCGATGCGGTCGAACACTTCGATCACCCGCAGCATGATTTGGCGTATCGGGTGATTTCCGCCCCGGAAACCGGTGTTTCCCGGCAGGGTGACATCCAGCGCGTCGGCCGGAACCGCGCTGCTGAGCAGATGCTCTTTGCGGTTTTTCAGCGCCTGCGACACCTGAACTTTGAATTCATTGGCCGCTTTGCCGAACGCGGGCCGATCCTCCGGGGAGACATTCTTGAGCCCGGCCATAATTTCCGGGAGTTTGCCGTTGCGTCCCAGATACGAAATCCGGACATCCTCCAGACGGTCCACGGAGTCGGCTCCGGTCACATCCGAGAGGGCTTGTTGAGTGAGGGATGATAATTCTTCCAGATTCATAGACGGGTGGATATAGCGGGCAAATCGGTTAAGGGACAGGATTTTCACTGTTTTTTTCCAAATCGAACGTTGAACATCGAACATTGACCAAATCCGCAGACTGCGTTACCACGAAGACCTTGTTGCTAGAGCCCGTTCGAAAAGGGGGGTTGACTGAGAACGTATCGTAAAATCGGTTC
>JBBDRC010000227.1:0-3704 GCA_040905625.1 Kiritimatiellia bacterium | reverse complement strand
CCGGTCGTGGCCTTGCCCACTGCAGAAGCACTGCGCCCGCAGTTCAATCCCCGGTAGCACCCGCAAAGGGCCACGAGAACGCCGTAGGTGCTGCCCTTGATCAAACCCTGCATGCACAGCCAGGGTGTCATCAAGTCGAAGGTTTGCAGAAAATACACTGTTGGAGAAAGACCCAGATAAAGCACACCCACCAAACCTCCGCCAAAAATACCAAACACATTCGCATAAATGACCAGCAGCGGGGTCATCAACGCCAGCGCCAGCATTCTGGGCAGGACCAGATACTCCATTGGCGGGATTCCGAGCGTCTCCAACGCGTCGATTTCTTCATTCACCTGCATCGTCCCCAATTGAGCCGCGAACGAGGCTCCGGTGCGGCCCGCGAGAATAATCCCCGTCATCAGCGCGCCCATTTCCATCACCATGCCAACCCCCACCAGGTTCGCGACAAAGATTTCCGCCCCGAACATGCTCAGTTGAACCGACCCCACAAAGGCCAGGATCGCCCCCACCAACAAACTGATCATCCCCACAATCCCCAAGGCCTTCGGACCACACTCCTGAACAATGCCCCAAAATTCTGATTTTCGGTACCGGGCCTTCCCTAGTCCAAAACGCCCCAGCGCAAAGCCCGCTTCTCCCAAAAACAGCATACTCGATCCAAACCCTGCATGTGCCTGCAACGAACGTTCCCCAACCCGTGTCAGCCAGGAAGGAACCTTCCTCTCCTCTTTCCGGGTGCCCTCCTGCAGCGGAACCGCCTCTGCGAGACGCATCAGCCGCAGGGCCCCCTCCGGCATAGCGGAGACATCCAGATCCACGTTCGCCTGCTTCGCCTGTTTTTGCCAGCGTCCCACTAACACCAACAGGAAACTGTCCCAGCCCGTGATGCCGTCGTCCACCAGCTGAATCCGGAATGGCGGGTCTTTCAATCCCGACAGTAGATCCTCCCGCGGCCGTTCCTCATCCATCGTAAACGCACCCGACAACCCCAGCACACACTCCCCTTCAGATTCAGAAAGAATTCTGAGCCTCGCGGGAGCTTTTGGAGATATTTTGTTTTGTCTAATTGGTTGATATTCCTTTAATGCACGGGAAATAAGGGGCGATGGATTACCGCCCTCAGCCTGTTATTATCGAATTCATAGTATCGCATTTTCCATGCTCCCGCCATGGGGTAATACCCCACTGGAATCAAATGATCCGCTGTCCGGCGAAGCCATCCGTCGATGCGTAAGACATAATTCTTCCGAACTTCGGAACGCGGGCTTTTTACCATTCCGAAGCTCGGGAAACCGAACTTGATCGCGAAAGCAGCACATGTATCACAAATGGGTTCACTACGCATGGCGTTCAGACTTTGGAGTCATGTTTTTTGATATCCGTTGGACGGCAAAGCCATCAGTTGGGTCTTCTTCTGATCGGTAGGGGACAGACTGCAGTTTTAGAAAAATCAGCCGTATCAAGTGGGTGAATCATCCTCACTTTCCTTGTCATCTGTTTTCAAGATGGCTCTAATAACGGGCAATCATTTGCAAAACCACTAAAAATCGTGGAGCCCCTGCCTTTGAAGAGAACCCCGAAGGGCACTTTATGTTGCGGCAACATAAAGTGCCATTCCGGGCAGACCCCTTTTTCCTGTTCCGGGTGGTGGGACCTCAGGGAAATGAGACGCGGAAGTCAGGCCGAAGTTGCGGTCCCTCCGGGCGGCGAAGCCGCTTTGGATTGCGGTCCCGAGCTTGCGAGGTGCCGCTTTTTGCTTCGGAAAGCGGCAGCTTCGTTGCACTCGCTACCCGCACCAAAGACGCTGCGCGTCGCCGGGGCAGCGCGGGGGCTGGTCACACCGCTGTATGACGGGTGGTCGCTGGTGGTGGCGGTCCGCCCCTACAATCCCGAGGGGATTCAGTTTATTCACCAAATCACCGCCGATGTGTCCCGCAAAGTGCTGCGGGTCAATGACGAGGCTTCGATTCGTTTTGACACCGCAGCCGACGGTTTCCGTATGGCCCATTACGCCGATGGCGACATTTATCTGAATCTGGCCGAGGGAAAGGAGCTGACCACGGTCGATTGCGACGTGGGCATGGCCACCGCCACCCGTCTCAACCTACACATTTGGATGACGATCCGTGGCGGTGCTGACCTCAGACTCCCGTCTCTCCAGCCGATCCCCGCTCAGCGCGTGCGTAAATTCCGCGCCATAAAAAAAGACAAGCATGGAGTAGTAAATCCACAGCAGGAAAGCCACCAGCGAACCCGCGGCACCATAAGCGGACCCCACCGCCGTATTGCCGAAATACAGACCGATCCCCCATTTACCCACCGTCAGCAGCAGCGCGGTGACCCACCCGCCAATCCAGGCCGCCCGGGAGTCCACCTTCGTGTCCGGCAGCAGACAAAACATCAGGGAAAACAACCCTCCCACCAAGACCAGGCTGAAAAGGGAGTATCCAACCGACAGCACTTCACCCATTCCCGGCCAGATAGTTGAAAGATGTTTCTCCAGCATGGCGAGGGCCGCGCTTCCCGCCAGCGAGACCACCAGCAGGAAACCGATCGCGAACACCATGGCAAAAGAACGCCCCCGCACCACCAGCAGCCGCTTCCACATCGGCATGTGCAGATCATCCGGCGAGGCCCCCCAGACTTTATTCAGCGCGGACTGAAGCTGCACAAAGACTGCGGTGGAGGTGAACAATAACAATCCCCCGGCCAGAATGGCAGACCAGACAGACTTGTCTTTACTGAACTGCGCGTTCTCCAACGCATGGCGCACCACCTTGGCACCCTCCTCCCCGGCCATATTCTCCACCTGCAGCACCAATTCCATCTGAGCGGCCTGCGGCTCGTAAAACACCCCTGCCACGCTGATGGCGATCACCAACAGGGGCGACAGCGAGAGCATGGTGAAAAACGCCAGTGCCGCACTGAGACGCGGTGCATCATCCCGTATCCAGGCTCCGCCCGCCTTGAGCAGGAGCTTTCCGAACCGTTTCCCTTTATCAACCGTGTTCGGCATCATCAGAAAGTATAGTCATGGATCGAACAACTTTACAAGATCTTTCAATGTTTAAAAGGGTAAAAGAATGGTCGGAGAGACAGGATTCGAACCTGCGGTCCCGACCACGCCGCTAAAGGCGGGTGTCGGGACTCCCAAAAGCAATTCTATTACGTAGTTTACCCCATAGCGGGATCGATTGATCTGTGTTAGGATGGAGTTGTAACTGGAACAACACAACAAAAGGAATACCCCATGAATACGTTAACGAAAAAACAGATAAAGAAATGGCTGACCCTCCTGCTGGGCGCATGTTTGACCCTCGCCTGGGCCGGATGTGACGATGCCGGAGATGAACTCGAAGATGCGGGAGATGCCACCATGGACGCGATGGATGACGCCGGAGACGCCATAGAAGATGCCGCGGATGATATCGGTGATGAATTCTAAGAATTCTGGCACATTGGTTTGACTATTCAGAATAAAGTCTTCGCCCTTGCGGGCGGAGGTTTTTTTGGGAGGTCGTTCAGACTCAGACCTAAATTTCAGAGCCCCAATTGGCAATACGCATCGCAGATTCAAATGCGTGTCTTTAGCCACCCATCGGTGAACTCAGGGACCCAGTCAAAAAGCCCCCACAAACCCCGGCACAAAAATCCCAAACTCTGAGCTTGCTCAGGGTGCGGAGTGATTCAATTTACGACAC
>JBBDRC010000226.1:0-22252 GCA_040905625.1 Kiritimatiellia bacterium | reverse complement strand
GTGGTGACCCTGGAGGATATTCTGGAGGAACTGGTCGGGGAAATCGAGGACGAGCACGATCAGGAAAGTAAAAACTTTTCTATGGTCCGGGACGGAGTGTTCGAGGTGGAGGCCACCATGTCCGTCGACGAAGCCAACCAGGAATTCGGACTCAATCTCCCGGACGAAGAGGATTACGACACCATTGCCGGATACATCCTCGACACCCTCGGGCGCATCCCCTCCGCGGGCGAAATCATCCACTGCGACAAAGGGGAAATCCGCATCAAACAAGCCTCACCACGCCAAATCCAGATCCTCACCATCCTTCCGCTGCGCGAAGGTGAGAAATGATCCCCCTTTCCACATGTGTGGTGACCTGCCCGAGCTGTTTCGAGAGCTTCACCCTCACCGGACCCACTCCAACTGAGGTGCCGACGGAATGGGACTACGATTGTGAAGTGTGCTGCCGACCGATGATGATACATTTCCATCTCGACGGAGACACGGTTGTGGGCGGGACAATTTCTGCCGGGGGATAAGTTTTACGTTCTTCCCTCTGCATCTACGTGAGTCAGACACTCTTGAAAATTGGCAATTCGATTTATGATCTCGCTGTGTTTTCGTTCCGAATTTTCTGTTCAAGTGTGTCTTTCCACAAGCTGGATTCGTGTTTATTCGTGTTCATTCGTGGCTGGATTCTTCTGATTCGTTCTGTGCCAACATTAGAGTATGCATCTCCCCTACAATTGCAACATCAGTTGGGCCGGATCTTCGAGGGATTCTTTGATGCTGACCAGGAACTGCACCGCATCACGCCCGTCGATCAGACGGTGGTCATAGCTCAGGGCCAGATACATCACCGGTCGAATCACCAGTTCGCCGTTTTCGACCCAGGCCCGCTCCTGAATGGTGTGCATACCCAGAATCGCGCTTTGGGGCGCGTTGACAATCGGAGTGGAAAGCATGGAACCGAACACCCCGCCATTGGTGAGGGTGAAAGTGCCTCCAATCAAATCCTCGTAGGCGAGCTTCGCATCTTTCGCTTTTCCGGCCAGTTCACGAATCTCTTTCTCCACCTCGGCGAAATTCATATTCTCCGCGTTCCGCAACACCGGCACCACCAATCCCCGCGGAGAATCCACCGCCACTCCAATATGATAGGCCTCCTGATACAGGATATCCCTCCCGTCCAGTTGGGCGTTCACGATGGGAAATTTCTTCAGGGCTTCAACCGAGGCTTTTACGAAAAAGGACATAAAACCCAGTTTTACTCCGTAATCCTGCAGAAAGCGGTCTTTATATTTGGCTCGAATATCCATGACCGGTTTCATGTTCACTTCGTTAAACGTGGTGAGCAGCGCGGCCGTGTTCTGCACCTCTTTAAGACGGGCGGCCACCCGTGAACGCAGTTGGGTCATTTGCACCCTGCGAACGTGGGGCGGATCCTGCTTTTCCGATTTCTCGGCGGGTGCTTTCTGATTCGCCACCGACATGTCCAATACCCGCTCGGGATTGCCCAGTCCCAGATTTTTCTTGGCATCCGGGGTTTCATCCAGAAAACGTTGCACATCCTGACGGGTAATCCGACCCGATTTACCGGTTCCGGTCAAATGGTCGGGATGGATATTGTGCTGTTGCAGCATTTTGCGTACGGACGGACTCAACCCTTTCAATTCCTCTCCCGACACATTCCGTTCCTGAGCTTCTTCTTCGGAATGTCGTGGGTCTGCCTTTTCCGACTTCTCAGGTTTTTCCTTCGATTTTTCCTTCGATTTTTCAGAGGGCATCTCTTTCTCTGTGTCTTTTTCGGAAGAAGGAGAATTCTGAGAGCCGGAACCGTCTTCATCCAATTCCGCAAGCACATCCCCGCGCTTCAGGATATCCCCCTCCGCGACTTTTGTGGTCAACACCCCGTCCGCAGGCGCGAAGACTTCCAGCACGATTTTGTCGGTTTCCACATCCGCCAGTTTGTCATCGCGGTTCACGGTGGATCCGGACTCCGCATGCCAGGTCAGCAGGGTGGCTTCATCAACGGATTCAGGTAATTCAGGGGTCTTGATTGGAGTGCTCATAAAATAGTAGTGGGGCGGGAGTTGGGAGAGAAAGGGGTTCTGTCAGTCTGATTGTCAGGTTACCTCGGGAACTTCAAGGCCAAGCGATTCATGAATGAGAATATTTTCCCGTTCATTGTGTCGCATCGGACTTCCCCCGGCCGGAGCCGAACAGGCGATTCGTCCGGAAAAAATCAATTCCTGACCGGATTGCAGGCATTGTTGAAGTCGGTGGCGAATCTGATACCAGGCGCCCTGATTCAAGGGCTCCTCCTGACACCACACCAGTTCAGTGACCTTGGGATAGCGCTTGAGTTGCTTCATCACCGCATCGTGATCGAAGGGATATAACTGCTCCAGACGCAAAATGGCCACATGCGTGAGTTCATGCTCCGTACGCTTGTTCACCAATTCGTAATACACTTTCCCGCTGCACATCACCACCCGGGTGATTTTCTTTGGCATCAAATCCGTATGGGTTTCGGGAATCAGGGTCTGAAATTCTCCTTTGGCCAGATCCTGCAGCGACGAATAGGATTCCTTGCGGCGCAACATGCTTTTCGGGCTCATAATAATCAGTGGAATTCGCAATTTACGCAGCAACTGCCGGCGCAGGGCGTGAAACATCTGGGCCGAGGTGGACGGGACCACCACCTGCAGATTTTCCTGGGCGCACAACTGCAGAAAACGCTCCAACCGGGCGGAGGAGTGTTCGGGCCCCTGCCCTTCCCATCCGTGCGGCAGCATCATCACCAGCCCCGAATACAAATTCCATTTTTGCTGGGAGGAACTGATAAACTGGTCGATCAACACCTGGGCTCCGTTCACGAAGTCGCCGTATTGGGCCTCCCAGATGCACAGGGTTCCCGGTTCGGTCATGCTGTAGCCATATTCAAATCCCAGCACGGCCTCTTCGGACAAAATGGAATCCACCACCGTAAACAACGATCCGCGGTTCATGGCAAAATGCTGCAACGGAACAAACCGGCGCCCGGATTCGTAATCATGCACCGCCGCATGACGGTGAAAGAAGGTTCCGCGTCCACTGTCCTGACCGCTGAGCCGCACCCGGAATCCATTATCAATCAACGTGGCATACGCCAGGGTTTCCGCACAGCCCCAGTCCAGCGGAAGATCGCCCTTGATCATATTCTGCCGGTCGTCCATCAGCTTCCGCACGGCCGGATGCAGCGAAAATTTGATCGGCAGCTCACAGGCCTCCAGTCCCAACCGCTTCAGTTTACGGACCGAAACCCCGGTCTCCGCCTCATCGTCCCAGTGACCTCCCAGATACGGCTGCCATGCGGTGTAGTATTTGGTGTGCAGATTCCGGGGCACCACGTTTGGAGCCACCTGCGACCCTTCGTCCAGCGCGTCACGATAATTTTTCTGCATTTCCTTGAACTCGTCTTCGTTCACCACTCCCGCCTTGATCAACTTCCGGGCATACCGGGCGGGGGTGCCCGGGTGCTTCTTGATTCGCCGATACATGGTCGGCTGGGTGACGGAGGGTTCATCCCCCTCGTTGTGCCCGTGCCTGCGGAAACACATCAAATCGATGAAGACATCCTTATGGAACTTCATTCGAAAATCGATGGCCGTCCGCACCGCCCACATGACCGCCTCCGGATCATCCCCGTTCACATGAAAAATCGGACATTCCGTCACTTTCCCCACATCCGTGCAATACAGGGAGGAGCGGGCGTCCCGCGGGTGACTGGTGGTGAACCCCACCTGATTATTGATCACCACATGAATCGTCCCCCCCACCCCGTAGCCACGTGTCAACGACATCTGCACCGCCTCGTACACCACCCCCTGCCCGGCGATCGCCGCGTCGCCGTGCACCATCAACGGCAACACCTTCTGCAAACTCGTGTCCCCGGCCCGCTCCATGCGGGCGCGGGCGCTGCCGCAAATCACCGGATTGATGATTTCCAGATGCGAGGGATTGAACGCCAGCGCCAAATGCACCAGTCCTCCCGGAGTCTGCACATCCGAACTGAATCCCTGATGGTATTTCACATCGCCGGTCATTTTGTCATCCATGCCCGCCACATGTTCCCCGAACTCCTGAAACAGGATGCTCGGAACTTTCCCCATCACATTGGTAAGCAGATTCAGACGTCCCCGGTGGGCCATGCCAATCACCACCTCGTCCACCCCCTGGGCACCGGCCTGCTGAATGAGTTCATGCACGAGGGGAATAAAAGTTTCGGCGCCCTCCAATGAAAAGCGTTTTTTTCCCGAAAACTTGACGTGCATGTAGTGTTCCAATCCACCGGCGGAAACCAGGGAGGACAGGAGGTTTTTCCGCTCATCGGTCGAAAGTTCCTCCTTGGCCCGGGTGGTTTCCGCCCGATACATCAACCAGTTTTTCTGTTCCGAATCGGACATGAACATGTATTCAATTCCGATCGACCCCGTGTAGGTCTCCCGCAGAATCTGAAGAATGTCGCGCAGTTTCAAAAAATCGGGCGCCACCAGGTTACCGGTGTTAAACACCAAATCCATATCCACATCGGTCAGCCCGAAGGTGGCCGGATTCAAATCCGGGACACTGGGAACCTGGCGTAAATGAATCGGGTCCGTGTCCGCCTTCACATGCCCCAGAATCCGGTACGCCTGAATCAGACGCAATACCGCGGCCTGCTTGGCCATCCAGGAACCATCAGTGGCGGACAGCCTGGATCCCGCGACCTGCGGAGAAACCGGAGCGGATTCCGACCACCTCGCCCGCCGGGTCAATTCCGTCTCAATGCGACGGGGATTCGCGACCGCGGATGTGGATTCTCCCTCGTCCTGACGCGAAAAGACCTGTTGCCACTCCACGCTCACCGATTCGGGATCGTTGCGATATTCCTCATACAACGACTCCACATACGCCAAACCGTTTGCGTCCATCGAAGCCAAGCCGTTTTCATCATTCATGCCTTGTACCTTTTCATGTCATCAAGTTAATAAACCCAACTTACAGCAATTGCGCCCGCTATCAATCTTTTTCAGCCCCGTGAAAAGGAGATTCCTATTTAAAACGCGGGACATAACAAATTCCACCCGTTTTCAGATCATCGAATCTCTTTGAAAACGCTCGCCATCTCAGAGCCGGGATGAAAAAGGAGACCTGCCTGGCTGATTGACTCCACCGACCACAAGATGTTGAGCATGAAAAAGACTTGGAGAAGTCGTTCAGCCACAAAAATGCACGATAAAAACGCCTCCCCTAAAACCCCGTTTTGGAGAATAAGTTTTGGAATTACCAATGTTTACAGCACCCTATTCAAACAACATGAAAACAACCCGTTTCAGAGCGGGGTTATAGGGGTGAAAATTTTTGTGCTTTTTTGTGGCAAAAACCAACCCACAAGATGTTGGGGGCGGTTGAGTCAATCAGCCAGGCAGGAAAGGAGATATGTTCACCTTGGCTGTTGGGAAGAGCGATCTCCTCCCGTATTCTTACGCATACTCGTACACTCTCTCATACATGCATCCCCCCCTGCACCCGCACTTTTTTTATTTTTTCCACCCCTTTAATGCCAAGATCTTACGGTTTCAGGTGGAAATCTTCCGGCAAAGAGATTACATTTCTTCAGTGAAGTGGTATTGATCGTAAGGAGTCCGCATGTCCCAAAAAATTCTGTTTGTTTGTCTTGGCAATATTTGCCGTTCTCCCACCGCCGAGGCGGTGTTCCGCGACCGGGTGGAGGCCGCGGGTCTGTCGGATGCCTTCGAAATCGATTCGGCGGGCATCCTTTCCGTCCATCGCGGCAGTTCCGCCGATTCCCGTATGAAGCGTCATGCCAAAAAGAGAGGATATGAACTGACCAGCATCAGCCGCCCCGTCACCCGGGAGGATTTCACTCATTTTGATGCCATCATCGCCATGGATCAGGAGAATATGCAGGATCTGCACAAACTGGCCCCCGATGAGCCAAGTAAACGTAAATGCTCCCTTTTCCTCGCCAATGCCCCGGAATTGGGGGTGACCGAAGTTCCGGATCCGTATTATGGAGGCGAAGCCGGCTTTCAGGAGGTGATCGACCTCGTTGAGATCGCGGCGGAGGCCCTGTTAACCAAACTGCGTCCATGACCGGGACCCTCCCGCAGATTGAATCCGCGCTTCAAGGTGCCGTACAGGACCTTCGGCCAGTATCAGGTGGCGATGCCGCCTCCGCCTGGAGGGTGCGCATGGAAAACGGAACCCTCTATTTTGCCAAAACCGTTTCCGGCAACTCAGCCTTCGAGATGGAGGCCCTGGGGCTTCAAGAGTTGCGTTGTCAGGGTGGAGTCAGGGTACCCGACGTCATCGCGGTTCAGCCAGCCCTGCTGATTCTGGAGTGGATCGAGCATTCAACCCCCACACCCGATTATCAAACCAGGCTGGGCGAACAACTCGCAACCACCCATCTGAGCCGCACCCATGATCACTACGGTTTCGATCAGGATCATGTGATTGGCGCCACCCCCCAGAAAAATCAACCGTGGGTCCCCGCTGAATCCGGTGCCTGGGCCGGCTTCTGGTGGACCCACCGGCTGGAACCGATGTTCAGGAGACTGAATTCACCCGACCTCATCAAAAAAGGGCTGGCCCTTTCAGACAAACTGCCGTTCCTGCTCGGCGATCCCGACGAGCCCGCCAGCCTTCTGCACGGTGATCTATGGTCGGGCAATATCGCCGCCGATTCGCAGGGACAGCCGGTGATGTTTGATCCGGCCCCCTACTACGGGTACCGGGAAGCGGAACTGGGCATGACCCGGCTGTTTGGCGGCTTCACCCGCGATTTCTATCAGGCCTACACCCGAACCGCCCCCCTGCCCGAAGGCTGGGAGGACAGACTCGACCTGTACACACTGTATCACGTCCTCAATCACGCGGTCCTCTTTGGCGCCCCCTATCACCAGCAGGCGGACCGGCTTCTGAGCTTATATGAGACCTCCTAATCCTAATCTTAATCTTAATCGTGATCCTAATCGAACTTGGCACATCGATTATGATTACGAGCAGGATTACGATTAGGAGTGGGAGTATCTTTCCTCAAATTTCGACTCTGTCGTTGGCGGGGCTTGTGTGAGACCTCACACGTCAAGGGTCAGTCGGCATTTGTCATTGCTAATACTATTTCCCAGTGATCCGCCTCCGCCAAGGCTATGGCGGGACAGGCAAGTGACTCATGACCCCGTGATCTCCGCTTCGCTCCAATACGGGGGCTTTGCCGCTTTCTCCGCCGCTCCTGACCCATGACGCAGCGTAGCTGCCAATGACCGCCGCCGGGTCTCATCCCTTCAAAGCTTGCCACGCGGAACGCGTGGTTCGATTCCCTTCGGCGGCAGGGCTCCCCTCTGAACTCTGAACCCTGACCTCTTTTCCCGGCTAATATTCCTCCAACTGAAACTCATGCAGTTTGCGGTGCAGGGTCCGGCGGGAGATGCCCAACTGTTCCGCCGCGCGGGTGCGGTTGCTGCGGTTGTCACTCAACGCCTGCATAATCATTTTCTTCTCCGCCTCCTGCATGGATGTGGCCCCTTTGAGGGGACCGGTGGATGTGACCGGCGCCTTGCCTTCCTTGATCTCCGGCGGCACGTCGCGCAAAGTCAGCTTATCCCCGCGCGACAACACCACCATGCGCTCCATCACATTGCGCAGTTCCCGGATATTGCCCGGCCAGGCGTACTGCGTGAGGGCGTCCATCGCCTCGGCGGTGAAGCCATCAAGGTCCCTGGCATTCTCCTCCCGGAACTCTTTCAAATAATGATTCAGCAACATGGGAATATCCTCCCGTCTCCGCCGCAGCGGCGGCAGAGTCACCTGCACCACGTTCAGTCGGAAAAACAAATCCTCCCTGAATGTCCCCTCCTCCACCATCTGCCGCAGATCCCGGTTGGTCGCCGCCAGCAGGCGGGTGTCCACCTCAATCTTCTGCATGCCCCCCACCCGCTCGAAACTGCGCTCCTCCAGCACCCGCAGCAATTTCACCTGAGTGGCCGGCTCGATCTCCCCGATTTCATCCAGAAACAAAGTGCCCCCGTCCGCCAGTTCAAACCGTCCCTTGCGGGTTTCGGTGGCCCCGGTAAACGCGCCGCGTTCATGCCCGAACAGCTCACTCTCCAGCAGCGTGTCCGCCAGAGCCGCACAGTGTACCGCGATAAAGGGATTATCCACCCGCGAACTCAGCCGATGCACCGCGTGGGCCACCAGTTCCTTGCCGGTGCCGCTCTCCCCCTGAATCAGCACCGTGGCCCGGCTGGGCGCCACCTGCCGAATGGTTTCGAACACCGATTGCATCACCGCCGAAGACCCGATGATTTGCTCCATTCCGTATTTGGAATCCAGTTGTTGATGCAACTGTAGATTCGACTCCTCCAGTTTGCGGGTGTTGATGGCACGTTTCAGGAGCACCTCCAGCCGGTCCAGATTGACCGGCTTGGTCAGAAAATCATAGGCCCCCGCCTTCATCGCCTCCACCGCCGTCTCCACATTCCCGTACGCGGTCAACAGAATGCACACCGGTTGGGAGTCCATGGCCAGAATGCGTTTTACCAGGGTCATCCCGTCCATTCCCGGCATGCGCAGATCCGTCAGCACCGCTTCGGGTGATTCCGTTTTCAGCACCTCCAGGGCCGCCATTGCACTCTCCGCCAGCAGAATCCGATAGTGCCTGCGCAATGCTCTGGCCAGGCCCTCGCGGGTATTGCGTTCATCATCGACAATCAATATCGTGGGTTTCATGCCTTGGATTCCTCCCGGCTGCTGCTGAGCAGCCGTATTCGGTTCTCAAAACGGGGCAGCAGCAGGGTCACCGTGGTGCCCTGTTTGGGACGGGACTCGATTTCGATTTGCCCCCCGTGATCCTGCAGAATCCGCTGCACAATCATCAGGCCCAGGCCGGTGCCCTCCGCTTTGGTGGTATGATACGGTTCAAAAATCGCCCCAAGATCCTCCGCCTGAATCCCGGATCCCGTATCCGAAAACGACACCGCCACCGCGCTTTCCGACATCCGTACCCGCAAGGTCAGAACTCCGCCCTTGGTCATGGCCTGCAGCGCATTGCGAATCAGATTGTAAAAGGCCTGATGCATTTGCCCCTTGTCCAACTGAAGGATCGGAAGATCTTCCGGGAACTCCCGCTCCACCCACACCCCCCGGTCCGAAATCTCCCGCTCCATTCCTTTCAGCGTCGTCTCCAACAACGCGGACACCTCCACCGGCTCCCGCTGGGGCTGCGTGGGTCTCAGTGCCCGCAAAAAGGAATGAATAATCTGATCCAGCCGTTTGATTTCGCTGCCGGACACCTCCACCAGCTCCTGCAGCGAATCCCGCAGTTCTTTATCTTTCACATCCCGCAATTCCCTTTCCATAATCTGCAAATGAATGTTCAGGGAATTCAGCGGATTTCCGATTTCATGCGCGACACCCGCCGCCAGCAGGGTAATGGCCTCCAACCGCTTCGTTTCCACCGTGGTTTCCTGACGCGCCCGCTCGCTGGTCACATCCCGCAACAGAATCAATGCTCCCTCCGCATCCGCCTCCGCCCCCTGCACCACCTGCAGCGGCACCACATAAAACTCCACGATCCTGTGCTCGGGATAGGTGATTTCAATTTCGCGGTTCATCATCTGCGTCCAGGCTTCCGGATCCAGCCCCATCAGTCCCTCCCAGTCAAGCGACGGCAACGCCCGATCCAGACTCAGCCCCGTCATTTCCTCCACATTCCCCCCCAACAAGCGGGCCACCGCCTCATTCGCATACGCCACCTTCCCCTTGCCGTCCACCACCACCAACCCTTCCCGAATCGACTGCAAAATCGTCTCCAACAAGCCTTTTTCCCTGGCCAAACGCAGAAAATGCGTCTGCAGACTCCCCGAATCAATTCGGTCGATACGCCGCAGCAGTTGCTCTAAAAAACCTGATTTCATGCCCTCATCCAAGCAAATTTCACCCCGAAAATCGAGACATTATGACGCATAAATTGTGAAGTTTTTTACGACGGGGTCGATTCAGTTGGCACATCCATTTCCAATATGGGTTCCTGAGCGGGTGAGG
Source organism: Kiritimatiellia bacterium (assembly GCA_040905625.1). GTDB lineage: Bacteria > Verrucomicrobiota > Kiritimatiellia > SS1-B-03-39 > UBA6053 > UBA6053. Next base: position 12,178 of record JBBDRC010000226.1, on the reverse strand, counting down.
GGGTGGGAAGCGGGATAGGTGTTGGGGTGGGAACGGGCGTTGGCGTGGGGACAGGGGTCGGCGTGGGAGTGGGCATCGGGGTTGGAGTCGGAGGCGGCAGCATTCGCTCAAAGGTCAATTTCAGGGCGATGTCCACCCGATGTGACGGCAGGGCGATTTCGCGGTTTTCAGGATGCAGCGTCACCCGGCGCGTCTCCAGGATGTCTCCGGTGAAGGTGTTCCAAAACTCCAGTTTGTATTCTCCGTGGTCCAGACGGTCCGTCACCGCCAGCCAGCCGCGTTTGGATTCCGGAAAGCGCGGATCGTCAAAGCGGCGCGGCGGACGGGAATTGTTCTCGTGGGACAGTGCGCTGGAATAGATATAGACAAACGCTTCACGGGTGGTGGATTTTCCCAGGGCCAGCCGGGCCGGATCCGCTTTGTCCGCGTCGGGAAACACCACCGGCCACCGCTCGCCCCTGAAATCTTTTCCCCGGAGATCCACTCCCTCCATAAAAGCCGAAACCGCCCGATACTGAGGAAACAGGTCATGGTAATCCACCAGATTGAACCACCAGAAGCCTCCAATTCCGGAAAGATCGCTGACCACACTGGCCCAGGTGCCGGTGTGAAACTCGGCTATTAAATGCGAATCCCGGTTATTGCTGGGTTTGCCTCCCCATTCACCCACAATCACCACTTTTTCGTTTCGGGCGTGGGAGGCGAAAAAGTCCGCGTATCCGTATATCTCTCTCACTGTGCCGCCCCAGGGGTCGTTGCTGCGGTCCACCTCCGGATAGTTGTGCCGGAGCTTCGCTTTTTCAGGCAGCTTCAAATCGGGACGGTTCCGCCTGAAAAATCCCGTGTAGGCGTTGTTGTACACCACCGACAAAGAGGGAAGCTTCCAGAAATCATGCCCGTTGCCCGGATTCGAAAAATGGGTCGTCGCCACCGTCGGATGCGCGTTCACCTGTTTGAACAACCGCGCGGTTTCATCGACCCAGTTTTTGAAGGGTTCCAGAAATTCATCCGTGCGGTATGGCTCCGGGTGATAGGGCTTTCGATTGTTTTTCAAATCCCGAATGGATCGATTGTACGCCTCGGTCCATTCCGTTTCAGTCACCACCCCCCAGAAGGCGATGGAGGGACTGTGACCCGCCCGGGCAATCAGATAGCGCATTTTGTTCCGATGCCAGCGCTTCGCCTCTTCGTCCATGAAAAATTCACTGGCGTGTTGAATCGGACCCTCGTCCGGTGAAAAGGCGCTCCACGGGTTGTCCTGCCATTCGCCGTCGGTGGTGGAACTGAAGGTCCCGTGGTTGATGGTTTCGAGGTTCAGGTAGATTCCGTGCGTTTCCGCCAGTTCGATCAATCGGTCCAGTCGCGCCGCATTCAACTGATTATAGTAGGATCGGCCGTGGTAGCCGGTATGCCGGGAATTCCACTCCAGACCCAGCCACCAGTTACTCATCCAAATCCGGGCAAAATTCCCGCCGTTCGCCTGCATTCGGTTGAACCAGTCCGCATACAGTTCGGTCCCCTTCGCATCTGCGGCATCCAGCGTTTGTTCCAGTTCGGAGTCGTAGATCCCCTCCCGTCGATCCGTCGGACTGCGCATGGTGTGTCCGACGGGATAGAAAAATTCGCCGTTCTGAAACTCGAAATATCGCGGATCCCGCTTCGACTGCAGCACAAATCCTTTGGACGGCTCCCGTGCAACCGCTTCAAAGGTTCCTTTTCTCTCGATTTCGATCACATCCCCTCCTTCAGGCGGGTGATGCGAAATTCTGAGCGTCCATGCATGTGTCCCCTCCACCCAGGGCCTGAACCGCACCCGCCAATCAAACCCGGTTCCCAATTCCCAGCGCTCCACCCCGTCCTCATAGTGGCGGACCGCCTCCTGATGAAAAAAACCGGGATGGGACACCCGCGTTCCATCCGGGAGGACGACATCCAGATCCACCGCGATTTCGTCGGGATCATACGGATTCTGAAAAAAACGGTCGAGGTCAAATCGCCACTGCTGCCGCTCCATCACTCCCGCTTCCCCGGCGGGGACATCCAGTCCGCTCAGGGTCAGGTCCGGCGGAACCTCGTGACCGGTCAGGGGATGGGTGACGGTCACCACTTCCCGCAAATGAAAGCGGGAATCGGCATCCGGGCTGTCTGAAAACACCCGCAAGGTGATTTCGGAAACCGTCATTCGTTCCAGCGGGGTCCATGCCCGGTCCGGCTCCTGAAAACATCGCCAGAAATCGGGATCGTCGAGCGGCACAAATATCCGGTTGGGTTCACGGTTGTGAAGGGAGATTGATTTCGAAGCGAACACCCGATCCGGAGATGTGCGGACATGCACTTGCATCTCCGGATGAACACCCGGGCTGAACCGGGGTTCAACATCCACCCGCAGCACCTCCTGTCGACTCCAATGCCGCATGTGGCGAACCGTGGCGTCAAAGCCTTCATCAGAAGCGCCCGCCAGGGTCACCCCGCCCGTCTCCCCGTCCACCACGAATTCATCCGCACCCGGCAAACCATCGGGTGTGTGCCAGCCCATTTCGCCTCCGTCAATCACAGCGGTTTCGCGACGTTCCGGCAATCCGGGACTGGGGCAGTACACCGGCACGCCGGGCAATTCCCTGTGCAGCCGGTCCGCCACCTTTCCGATCCATTCCACATGCATGGGGGAGGCCCGGGTGATGTCGAGATAGAGTCCGGTCGCCTGTGGATAGGCACCATAGCGACGCCACATGTAGACGGCTCTCCTAGCAATCAGCTCTATCCATTCCGCCTCGGACCACAAGTGGGCGGGTTCCGTCAGATGTCCGCCATTCTCCGCGTTCCATGGATGATCCTGCCAATTCAATTGGGTTTGGTTATTCAGCACATGCTCCGTCACCACCCGAATGGGGCCCGACACCGATGCGTCCTTTAAAACGTTTTCAAACCGGGCCGCCTGCGGCTGTACAAAATCGCCCAGTCCCGCATAGCCCTCCCACGAGTCCGTCCAGTCCAGACGGGGGGTCCACACTCCCTGTATCGCAGAGGCATCCCATCGGTCTGTTTCCCGGTTTCGCCGCCACATCGATTCCGCAGCGGAGAGAGTCCTCCAATCCGAGGCTGCCGGGTTCGTGCCCGCCGGGGGGATGATCAAAAGGGGTTTTTCGAGGGCAGGCACCACCTCGACTCTTCCCAAAAACGTCGGCTCACCCTCCCCCGACACCAGCCGGATCTCCGCCGGACCGGGTTGGGCGGGAACCCACCAGGCTCTGAATACCGGCCTCCGCCAGGGGACGGGCTGTGTATCCGTCCGACCCGGGACCCGGCGGTATCGGACTTCCTGCACCCAGACGGATCGCAACCAAACCGTCTCATCCCCCGCCACCACCTCGAATTCGGGAGTTCCATTCAGGGGGAATTGATCCGAGAGCCAATTGCGGGGCTCCACCATCAGCGGAAGTGGAGTATTCATCTCAACGGATTCCGGCAGCGGACGGGGTTCATACGACGGGGCCACCGGAACCGCCTGAAGTTTTTTGACCAGAGGTCCCACCCGGATCAGTCCCTCCACGGGTTTCGCGGAAAATAAACGCAGCCCCCACGTGCTCACACGGCGTAAAAGATCTTTTCCGAACAGGCGGTCGCCATTCGCCAGGCGCCAGTCCAGACTGTCCTCGCCCAGCGACAGGTCAAACCGCTGAGGCTTGCCGCTCAACACCAGATCTTCCCGCACCTCCAGCCAGTCGCCGTCCCGGGTTTGAATATACAGGGAGAGCAGCAATGGAGATTCGGTGACCTCCCCCACCCATTCCACATCCAAGGACAGTTTCTCCAGGCTCCGCCAGTCCGCATCGACATTTTGACGATAATAGTCGGTGGGGGGGGCGGAAAAGAACCAGTCCTCCGCCAACAGGGAGAGGCTTAAAAACAGGACAAGAGAGAAAAGGACCTTCATGGCAGCAGGTACCTTTTCTGCAGTTGATGGACCAGGCGTTCCCGCCAGACATCCGCGGGCAGGGATCGGTCCACATAGCGAAGCCCGTGCGCACGGGCCAGACTGATCAGCGAGGGCTCCAGGATTTCCTTCCACTTCCAGGCCGACGGTTTTTCCGGTGGACCCAGGATCAGCCCGTCCACATATCCGGTGCCCGCCTGTATATGCTGAAGCAGGAATTGCCACTTCATCAGCCAGCTCACCGTGGACATTCCCCGTTCCAAATCGTACCCGTCAATTTCAAACAGAACAAAGTCCGCGGATACGGATGTAAAATCGGTGAGAAACCCATGCAACTGAAACCAGGAGTTCTCAGAAGGATGTGTAATGCGCGGGGAATTCCCCGTCCACAATCGGGGAAGATCCTCAAGCAGCGAGGATCCCGGCGGGAGGAAGGCGTGTATGGAGGTGATCGCCGGTTTGCCCGGCTGCAGGACACCACTTACGTGTCCCAGAGTTTCCCATCGGCGATCCAACTCGGGCGGCAGTTTGTGATCCGGCATCAGAATAACCGGGGTGTCCCCCACATACAGAAATCCATCGCGCTCGATAAAAGTGTGTGCCCCTCCGGGCCGCACCACCTGGAAGGTCCAGCGTTGATCCGGCTCCGCGAAAAGTTCCAGGCGGGTCTCTTTTTCCAGGATCACACTCACTTCACTTTTCCCGGAATCCACCGCAGACACCTGCGAATGCGCGGTTCCGTTTGTGCGGAGCCGCACGTCCCCGCCGCCCGTTCCCGCCACCTGCAGGGTCAGCGGGGTGCCCCGGAACACCACTTCGGGAAAGTAGGGAATTTCAAGCTTTTGCCCGTACCCGGGCAGGAACAGCAGGGACACTGCCCATATTCGCGGCAGGGTTGCCGGAAAACTAAAACATAATCTGATGCACATTTTTCTCGTCCTATTAAATAAGGTACGTTACTTAATAGGTATCTGATTAGTATGAAAGCCAAAAAAACAACCCAAAGTGGATTTACTTTGATTGAGATGTGGGCGTGCCAGCCAAAGCCTCGGCGTCGGCAATCTTTATCAGGGTTTACCCTGATAGAGATGTTGGTGGTAATCGCGATTATCGCCTTATTAGCATCCATCCTGGTTCCAGCCGTGAATAAAGCACTGATGCGTGCGCGCCAGACCGCGTGTATGTCCAACCTGCGGAATTTCGGGATTGCCTGGAACACGGAATATCTTGAAGTGATGTCCGGACCGCACCTAAACGAACTGGAGGCCGTCTATCCCTGGCTCTCCGCCATGGTGCCCGATGCCATCGACGAAACCATGCTCCGATGCCCCGCAGATGAAAGCCGGGGACGCTATGGCAGCAAGCCGGTGGAAAATCCGGAATTCGCGGCAATCGATGAAAATGACTTTGAGGAGACGGATGATAATGAGAGCAATGACCATCCCAGCAGAAATCATGATGTTGAGTTTAATTCATACATGTACGAGTTCAGCGATGCCACATTAGGCACTTCAGTTTGGAACTGGGAGAGTTCCGTGAACGGAGTCCAAGACATAGACCAGGATGGGCGCATCACTTGGGCTGAAGTAAAATTTGCACAAATGCGAAATGGAGACGGGTTTTCCGAAGGCGGGTATGACCGCACCCAATTTCCGCTGGTGCGCTGCTTTCATCACTTCAAGGATCGGGAGGTTCGGTATCGCGATATGGATGACAACACGATAAAAAGCAACATGCGGGTGTTGAATGTGGCCGTGGCCGGAAATGTCTTTATGAGCAGTCTCCAGTGGGAATACCCTCTGGTGCCCTGAATCCCGGAATTGAAACGATATGAAAAGATCCCTCTCTCTTCTACTCCTTGTCTGGCTGCTCACGGGCTGTCAAAACACCCCCCTCCCCGGTCCGCAGGCCCCCGATCCCGCTGCGGAAGATTTGGCAAATGCGCGGATCCTGTATAATCAGGGAAAGCTGACCGAAGCCATGATTGCCGCGGTGGATATCGGGCACAACCACCCGAACAGTCAGGGCCTCGCTGAACTGAAATCCGAAATCATGACCACCCTGAATGATCGGCGGACCGCGAATCAACGGCTTCGCCGCAACGACTCCATGACCCGGGGTATGCTCGAATCAGAGGAAGACGCCACCCTCCCCGACACCTACGGAATTCGCCAGTGGATTCAGGGAAACGACAGCTCTCATATCCGCGAAAACGCGCCGCTGATGAAAACCCTGAACGAGGAAATCGAACTGCACTTCGATTCCGTAAGTCTGGCCGATATCATCACCTATCTGGGCGAGGAACGGCAGATTAACATCATCTCCGATCCCGGCCTGGTCACCCCTCCGGTCACTATTCACGCGCAACAGATTACGCTCAATGAATTATTCGAATATCTCTCGCGAAACATGGACATCAGTTTTCATATGGGCAAGGGCGTTATCTGGGTCACCCAGGCAGAGGAAACCATGTCCACCACCCCCCTGTTCACCCGCCTCTATCGACTGCGCTACGGATTGTCGCCCGGCTACCTGACCGAGGCCGGGGTGGATCCGGAATTGTTGATCATGCTCGACGCGATTGACCGCTTTGTTCCCATTCCGGAAGGTTCGGATCTTATGTACGACAGCCATTCGCACCTGTTGCTGGTCAAAAATACCGAACGGAATTTGCGCATGGTCGATCAATTGGTGGAGGCCATGGACATCACCCCGCCCCAGGTGCTGATTGAAGCGCGGTTCATCAGCACCAATATCAGTGATCTTCGCGAACTGGGTATCGACTGGCTGCTGCAGAGTGACGTGGTGACTTCCGAAACGGACGGACGTACCCGCACTCAAATTGATGAAGGGGCCGCCATAAATTTCGGAGAGGCGGTGAATGCGGGCGAAGGCCTCAGCGCCAGCTTTACCGGCATTCTCACCGATCCTCAGTTCCGGGCCGTGCTGCACGCGCTGGAACTGGAATCCGACGCCCGGACCCTCAGCGCCCCCAAAGTGATCGCGGTCAACAACCGTCCATCCTACATCCGCATCGGACGGGATCTGGCCTACGTGGCTGACGTCACGATTGAGCGGGAGAGCTTTGGCACCGGCGAGAACCGGGACGAACTGCTGATCCGCGATCCGGTGGTGGAAACTCTGGAAACCGGATACGAGTTAAAGGCTACTCCCAGCGTTGGCCTGAACCGCCGCGATATCAGTCTGCGTCTCCGACCCGAGATCACCGAACTGATCCGCTTTCGCGAAATATCCCAAACGGTGCTGAACACCAATAACACCCAAAATGGAAACAACGGAAACGGCACCCCGGACGCTCAAACCGAACTGCCGTTCGCCGGAATCGAATTTCCGGAGGTGGCCCGCAGCCTGATCGAAACCGAAGTGGTGGTGCAGAGCGGTGAAACCGTGGTGATGGGAGGGCTGATGCGGCACCGGGATCAGGAGGATGTCCGCGCTGTCCCTATTTTGAGTTCGCTGCCGTTGATCGGTAAGCTGTTTTCCCGATCCACCATCCGTCAGGAAAAGGAAAACCTGCTGGTGTTTGTCACCGCCACTTTGATTTCCAGGCGGGGAGAGGATTTGGTCCCCCTCAACTGGCAGGCGCCCCTCGAAAATGAAACCCGGGGCCGTGCCATTCAAAACAACGGACCCTCCGACGAAACGTTTTCCGACTGACGATCATGCGTAAGACCGGCAAATCAGTGGTGGGGCTCGATATCGGGCACCAAGTGATCAAAGCGGTGCTGGCATCCGCCAACGGCCAGCATTTGCGGGTGCAGCGGGTCGATGAAATTCCTCTCCCGCTGGATCTCAACGAAACCGGCGCCGCCCTGCGCCGCTGGTGGGACGAACAGCATCTTGGACATACCCCGGTGGTGACCTCCATTGGAGGCAGCCGGGTGCTGTATCAGCATCTCCGCATGGAAAAAGAGGATCCCCGCAGCCACCAACAGGTCGCGCAAATGGAAGCGGTCCGCTTCAGTGAAATGACCGATGCGAATATGGAGGTGTCGGTTTCGCCCGCCTCCGGCTCCAAACAGGAACGCAGCCTCCTCCTCTCCATGGCCCGCCCGGATTTGCTTGAGCAGGCCCTGAATTCTCCCCAGAAAGCCAATCTCAATTTGATCAACGCCTGTCCGGCCCCTGTCGCGCTCTACAACGGCTTCGTCAGTCTGGGCGAACCCGTTCATCAGCCCACCCTGTTTGCAAACCTGGGCGCCGCTCACACCGAAATGGTCATCGGAAACGGCCAGGGAGTCCTTTTCGCGCGCAGCTTTGCCATGGGCACCGCTCAATTGACCCAATCGTTGGCCACCAAAACCCGAACCTCTTTCGCCCAGGCCGAGCGTATCCGTCTACAAACCGATTCCGCAGCGGAGTGCTCCGATGAATTGCGGGAGGTGACCGCCGCCTTTGTCAAGCAATGGAGTCAGGAACTGAACGCCTGCCTGCAGATTTATCAGGAATCCGCCGGGAAACATCCGGGTGCCGAGCCGATCCGACGCCTGATGCTGTGCGGCGGCGGCGCCCGCTGGACTCCGTTGGTGGAGGGGTTGAAACGGGAATTGACCCTGTCACTCTCCACGCCGGGCAGCCTGCCGGGTCTGGAAAACGAAAACAGCCTCCCGTACATCACCGCCTGCGGCCTTGCCGCGGACGGACTCGGTCTGGCCCGCGCCCCCTCCTCGCTGCTGACCTCTCAAATCCGGCAATCCCTCGACCGTCGCCGCAATAAACGGTACTGGATGGTCACCAGCGTGTTCTCCGTGGCCGCTCTGGCCATGTTCGGCGCGGCCACTCAGCTTTCGTTTCAACGCGAAAAAGATCAGTTGAACCAACACAATCAGACGCTTCAACGATCCGACACCATCCGGCTGGAAAGCGAAAAATTGTTGGAACGGAAAGCGCAGGTGGACCGGATGATGAGACCGCTGGTGGATTTCGTGTACAACAGTACCCGCATTCGGGATTTAACCCTGCTCATCGCCGACAAAAAAGCGGAAAACGACTTCATCACCTTCCTCGGGGACAGCGATTCCTATCTGCGGATTCGACTGGAGCAATTGGACAGCCGTGAACGCCGGGCCCGTCAACCCCCTCCCGGACGTAATCCGGCCAATCGGCTTCGCACCCCGGAGGTGGAGGAAACGCCCTCTCCCCGCATGAACCGGCTCATCGTGGAGGGATTCACCCCCGACCAGGATTTATCCACAGTGAAAGCCCTGATTGAAAATCTACAGGCGGACCCCGCCATTGAAAAAGCCGATTTATTGAGCGACGATCTGGTGGTCGAAGATCAGGAACGCGACACGCTGTGGCAATCTTCCGGCCACCGCCGCTTCGTGCTCGATTTACGATTGGTGCCGGCCGCACTCTCTTCCCCCCGGGAGGCGCCATGAGTCTGGAGTCCCGCCTCACCGAACGCCAGTTTTTCATGGTCTCCCTGGCCGGATTGACCGCCCTGATTCTGGGGCTCTATCTGGGGTTTTTGCGCCCCCGGCTGCGGGAACGGGCCGAATTGCGGCAGGAAGTGGAACGGAAAACCATTCAACTTCGCACTTCCGGGTACCTGCTGGGGGAAGCCCCCCTGTTGCGCAAAAAAAATGAAATCGAACGCGAGGTGCAACTGGGTCTGGAGGAGTGGCAACACGTCACCGCTCTGCTCACCAGCTTTGATAATCAGGAGGAATGGCAAAACCGGGATGTCACCAATATCGATTACAAATTTTATCTCTACCTCACCCGCAATCGGCTCGGCAGCAAAGCCCGCGGTCAGAAAATTGAAGTTCCGGTCCTGCTCGGTCTGCCCGATGTCATCGAAAGTGATGACGTGGCCCGTGAAAAAATGCTTCAACTTCTGGCCATCGAAAAAGTGGTGGATACCGCGATAGAATACGGGATCGCCAACATCCGCAGTATCGATCCCCTGCCCCCCGTTGTCCATCGGGTGGACGGGGGGGGCGCCTACATGGAGGAATATCCACTGCAGGTCATCTTTGAAGGTCCCATGCAGGGCCTCTTTCGCTTGTGGGAGGCCATGTTTCAACCGGGGCGGGCCATGTTGCTCCGCAATGTGGCCATGGAAAAAACCTCCCTTCGTCAGGCGGATGAAGTGCGCATGACCGCCACCCTGAGTTCCTTTTTGTTTATGCAGGAGGCGCGGACCCTGTCCGCGTCCAGGAAAACCGGGAAAAAGCAAACCCGGGCCATGGGATTCTGATGATGTCACCCGGAAAACGGTTCAGTTCCCTCAAACACGGCGATCCACGGGCTGTCGCCTTCACCGCCGTGGCCGTGTTCTGCGTCAGCGTGGGCTGGTTCAGTTGGACCCTGTTCAACCCTCAGCTCACCGAAAACCTTCCACTGGGCACCGGAGCCGACCGAAGACCCGCCGCCGACGGAGAGTTTCGGTTGAGCCAACTCATTCAGGACCAACAGACCGCCGACATTCCCGGGTCCATTCCCAATCCGTTTTACCGCACCCCTCCCGACCGACCCGCGAAGCGCCCCGCCCGCACCCCGACCCAAACCGAAAACGGATCCGGGAAGACAACTGAAACCACCGCAAATGCGGAACCCGGGAAAAAGCCGGTGCCGCCTCCACCACCGCCGCCGCCTCCTGAACCCGTCACCCGCCCTGTCGACATCACCTTTCACGGAATGCTCATCCGGCCCGATCAGGCCGCCGTGGCTCTGATCTCAACCTCCGATGAGTCGCGCAGACGTTTTCTGCTCCTTGGAGATACTCTGCTGGATCGATATACCATTGGGTCCATCACCTCCGACGGACTGGAACTTCAAACTGTAGACGGGAGCCCTGAGCACCTGTCGCGGGGTCAAACCCTCACCGTGGAGATCCCGAAATGAGTGAATCCTTTATGAGACCAAGCCCCGAAGCCGCCTGGAGGGAACTGGGCAGCCGCCTGGTCGACAAGCGGAAACTCGATTCCGTGGAATGGAACCGTATGCAGCAGCAGGCGCAGCTCAGCGGCACCACCCCCGGTCACCTGCTGCGCTCCAACCAGATAGTCACCGAAGCGGAAATTCTCACGGAACTGGCCGACATCTCCGGGCTCAGCTTTGATACCCTGATGAATTATCAGGTGGATGCCGGTCTGACCGGAAAACTGAAGGCCAAGACCGCCCTGCGCTATCAGGTGTTGCCGGTGAAAGAAGAAGGCGGCGTGGTCACTCTCGCGGCATCGTCCCTGCCGGACGCGATGACCGAGGACAGCCTGAAAATGGTTATGGGCGGCCAGGTGCGCTGGGTGTTGGTGCTCGAACATGAACTGCTCAAAGCCCTCAGTCATTTTTACGGCCTGGGCGCCCAGAATATTCACGAAATCATCACCACCACCCAACTCGATGAATTGAGTTTCGAGGGCGCGGATATCGGCGAGGGCTCCGAAGAGGCGGGCATGATTGAATTCGTGCACAATATCATCCTCGAAGCCATCAAGATGCGGGCCACGGATATTCATTTGGAACCGTTCGAGGATCATGTGGTGCTGCGCTACCGCATCGACGGCCTGCTGCAGAAAGTTCCGCTGCCCGAAGGGATCGCCAAACTCAAACGCTCCATCGCCAGTTGCATCAAGAGCATGGCCCACATGGACATCGCCGAAAAACGAAAACCCCACGACGGCCGCATCAAAGTCCGGGCCATCAACGAGGAATTCGATCTCCGGGTGTCCGTGCTCCCCACCCGGCACGGTGAAACCGTGAACATGCGGATTCTCAGCCAGGGCAACATGCAGATTTCCCTGGCCAATCTCGGGATTCAGGACGAAGACCTGCCCATGATCAAATATCTCGGGACCCTCCCCCACGGTATTGTCCTGCTCACCGGCCCCACCGGCAGCGGAAAAACCACCACCCTCTACGCCATGCTTAACGAGCTGAAAAGCGACGAGGTCAAAATCATCACCGCCGAGGACCCCATCGAATACCAGATGGAAGGCATCAGCCAGTTGCAGGTCCACGCCAAAATCGGACTCACCTTCGCCAGCATTCTCCGCTCCATTCTGCGTCACGATCCCGATATTGTGCTGGTCGGCGAAATCCGCGACGGGGAAACCGCCGACATCGCCGTGCGCGCCTCCCTCACCGGCCACCTGGTGTTGAGCACCCTCCACACCAACGACGCCCCCAGCGCGGTCACCCGTCTGGTGGATATGGGCATTGAGCCCTATCTGGTCAGTTCCTGTCTGGAAGGGGTGATCGCCCAGCGTCTGGTGCGCC
>JBBDRC010000225.1:0-3718 GCA_040905625.1 Kiritimatiellia bacterium | reverse complement strand
TCAGGGGCTCGCCGAACTCTGCCGCCATCTGCATGGCTCCGTGACTTCTCCGTGCTCTCCAGCGAAGCGGGTGGTTCCCCCACCTGTTTTACAAAAAAGGAGGTATTTTAAAATCGGCGGTTTTCAACCCTTTTCAAACCGGCGCTGAAAATGGGATACCGCACCCACAGCGCGGCCCGGGCCACCAAAACCGAACGGCACATGATCCTTCCTCCACCTATGCCTCTCAGGTTTCCTGGATCTCGCTATCAAAGGACCTCTCGATCGAGCATCCCAAAACGATTAGATAAATAGCACCAATATTCAGAAATGATCTTCCGTTATGCACTTTGATTTGATTGACCCTTTGATGAATATCCATCATAGGAAGAAGGCATGAATTCAACCATCCTGCCTCCCGCCAAAAACGTCGTTGTCTTTCACCATGCCCGCTTCACCCTGCTTTCCCCGCGGCTGCTGCGTTTGGAATGGGCGGAGGACCAGGCCTTCGAGGATTTGCAGACCCTCTCGGTTTCAAATCGGAACACTCCGGAGGTGCAATTCACGAAGCAGGTGGAGGGCCAAACCCTGACGCTGGACACCGGAGAACTCATCCTGGTGTACACGGAAAACGGAAAACCGTTTAATCGCGGGAACCTGGAGATTCGCTTTCAACTGAACGGCAAACCTGTCAACTGGTTCCCGGGAAAACGGGACCGCCAAAACTTGAAGGGCACCGCCAAAACACTTGATGAGTTCAATGGGAACAAAAAGAGAGACGGTAAAACGGAACTGGAGGTGTGCGACGGGCTTATTTCCCGTTCCGGCTGGGCCGTGGTCGATGACTCGACCGCCTGTGTTCTCGATCCGGCTCTCTGCGGGTGGCAGCCCTGGGTTCGCGAACGCGCCCCGGGCGAACGGCGGGACCTCTATTTCCTGGGCCACGGGCACGATTACAAGGGCGCCGTCCGCGATGCCGCTCAAATTTTTGGTGCCCAGCCCCTGCCGCCGCGCTATGCTCTGGGATACTGGTACAGCCGCTACTGGGCTTACACCGACAAGGAACTTAAGCACTTGGTCGAGGATTTCGACACCATGAATCTCCCCCTGGATGTTCTGGTCATCGACATGGACTGGCACAAGCCGGGTTGGACGGGTTATTCCTGGGACCCGGATTTCTTTCCCGATCCCAAAGAGCTGTTGCGGTGGCTCCGTGAACGTGGGGTGAAAATCACCCTCAACCTGCATCCGGCCGACGGGGTGTTTGATTTCGAGGATGCCTTCCCCGACATGCTGCGGGAAATGAACCTTACACGCAAGGACCTGCCCGATTTGGAGGAGCGGTATCACCGCCTGTACAGATTGCTCGGACTCGATCCGCTCAAGGCCAAACGCATTCCGCTGGATATCAACGATCCGACCTACATGCGCGCCTATTTCCGCTGCCTGCATCATCCCCTGGAACGCGACGGGGTGGATTTTTGGTGGATGGACTGGCAACAGGGTCGCGCCGGCAGCCATCTGCCCAACCTGGATACGCTCCCCTGGATCAATGAGCTTCACTGGCAGGACCAGGTCCATAACCGTCCTGATCAGCGTCCCATTAATTTCAGCCGCTTCGGTGGCATCGGTGCCGGACGCATGCCTGTCGGATTTTCGGGTGACACCATTGTCACCTGGGAGTCGCTGGCGTACCAGCCCGGTTTCACCGCCACCTCCGCGAATGTGCTCTATGGGTACTGGAGTCATGACATCGGCGGTCACATGGGAGGCGAACTCACGCCCGAACTGTACACCCGCTGGCTGCAGCTTGGTGTGTTCTCTCCGATCCTGCGGACTCATACGTCCAAGGCGGTCGAGTGTGAACGCCGGATTTTTCATTTTCCCGATCCCCATCGCAGTGTGATGATGCGGGTGCTTCGCCGCCGCTACGAATTGGTGCCCTACCTGTATCGGGAAATGCGGAAATGCGCCGACAACGGTCTCTCCATGATCCGGCCCATGTACTACGAATACCCCGAACAGACCGAGGCCTACCGTTGTCCGGGACAATACATGTTTGGCGATGACATGATGGCGGCGCCTGCCGTGGCGCCCCTCCATCCCGACGACGAAATGACTCCTGTGTCCGTGTGGCTGCCGGAAGGGGAATGGTTCGACATCGAACGCGGATGCCTGCTGCAGGGCGGCAAACGGGTCACCCTTCGTTATACCCTGGAGGAAACACCCGTTTTTGTGCGCCCGGGCACCGTGATTCCCGAGCAGACTTTTGTCCGCCGCCTGGAAGCGGGTTCCTTCCCCGAACTGGTGTTCCGGGTCTATCCCGGCAAATCGGGAAACACCACCGTATACGAAGATGACGGAATCAGCAACGACTGGCGACAGGGCCGTCAGGTCGAATTCTCATTCCGACATGAGAAAAAAGGAAATGTGCGCCGTATTCACCTTTCCATGGCCAAAGGTCAAAAGAAGTCTGACTTCAAGGGCTTTAAAGCCAAACGTCCCGTGAAAATCATCTTCGAGGGGGTGGCCCCGCCGAAATCCGCAGACGGGTTGGATTGGCGTTACGACGGCGATACCGCCAGCCTGCATGTGGATGCCGGCGTGCTCGACCTCACCAAATCCCACACTTTCACCCTCGTGGAAGCCGGACCCAACGTACAAAAGAAGGCGCTTGGGCTCAAAGGCCTGATGACCCGGCTGGAGAAAGTGCGGGCTTTGAACTGTATCGTTTCTCCCGCGCATCCCATTCATGCCGACGAACGGCTGGCGGTGCGGGCGGCCCAGACCGGAAACCGGGTGAGTCTGCACCCCGAGAGCTTTTCCAAAGAACTGGATCAGTTGGCTGCGGATCTTGCCCGTCTGCCCAAGGCCCTCCAGGCTTACATCGCCGCCTACGGGAAAGTGGAAAAAACCACCGGCAGCAGTCGGCAAACCCAAATCGCACTGCTCAAGCGGGCATCGGGCATTCTCACGGCCACGGTGAAACCCTGAAGCTGTGAGTTTTTGCAGATTCAAATTACATCATGTATTTAGTTTTGACAACAGATGACTGGTCATTCATACTGGTCACATGCAAATGACAGCAACTGAATTCAAAGCGAAATGCCTCAAAGTGCTTGACCAGGTACACCAAACCGGTGAGTCACTGGAAATTTCCAAACGCGGCAACGTGATTGCTGTTCTCACCCCACCACCACGAAAGCAGCCTTGGATGGCCCTTCGGGGGAGAGGCCGCATGACGGGAGATCCCTATTCACCTGTTCTGGGTGAAGACGAGATTGAGGCATTGAAGTGACCCGCTCCCCCGTTTTTCTTCAACACAGCCTGCTCACCTGAAACGGTACAGCTTTTCCCCCTGAATAAAGAAGTTGTCGCGGAAATGAACACATTGCCTTCCACTTTTCATCGGGATCCTGCTGATCGGCTGATTGTGGCATCTGCCCGGGCGGCAAAGCGACCTTTGGCTACCCATGATAAAAAAATCCGCAAATCAAAGTTGGCCACAATCTGGAAACCACCGCTTTAAATATCTATTGATTTAAATGTATATATAAATGTGATTTTTAACTGGACCCTATTCGAAAAGAGTTTTACTAAGGTTGTAGGGCGAAGTAAAGGCGGTTGGGTTTTGCACCAATGGCGCACAAGTCCAGCCCGACAATTTTTGCCGAACGTTTTAAGTGACGGTCTGGAAAGACCATCCTCCATTTATGAAAAAAACACCGAATATACTGAT
>JBBDRC010000224.1:0-3720 GCA_040905625.1 Kiritimatiellia bacterium | reverse complement strand
CCAAACCCGTAACCGGTAGAAACATCCGCAGGTCGGCGAAGCATCCGCAGGTATACACGCTTTTTTGTATTATCCTCCTTCGGAAGATTCTAACCAAGCACCAGATCCCCCGCCTGCTTTACGCAATCGGACACGCTGACGCCCCGGTAACTGCTGCCGCAGAAATGGAGGCCGCCCAGAGAAGCCGCCCGCTGTTCTAGTTGCGCCACCCAGTCCAAGTGACCCAGGTGATAGCCTGGATTCCCGTGTGGCCAGCGTTGCAGCCAGTGGGTCAGGGGCTTTTCGGGAATGAAGGGGCAGATATCGCGGAGGGCGTGGATTGCGGGTGATATCAGTTCGGAATCTTTTCCGGATTCGATGGCGGTTTTCGCGTGGGGACCTCCCAGAAAGAGACGGCAGACAAAACGGTTGTCGGCTTCCCGTCCCTCGAATTTATTTCCGGTCCAGGTACAGCCCACCAACAGGGTGTCCAGGGGATGCGCGGCCATGAATCCGAATCCGGTGGGAAGATCCGGCACCTCTTTCCGGTCAAACACCAGCGACAGGGTGGCGGAGCTGGAGGAGGTTTGTTGATTCAATTGATCATGAAGATCCCGGTCAACCTCCTCCAACAGCGGCGCGGCCTGTCGGGCGGGCAGGGCGATCACTATCTGATCGAATAACTGTTCGTCCACATTCCACCCCGTGGTGGTTTTTTGAATACGCTGCACCCGGTGATTCAGATGCAGATCCCCGCCGAGGCGGGAAGCCAGAGCATCGGGAAGGGTTTGCATACCATGTTTCAGAGAAGTGAACAGGGCGGGGGCGGTCCCCGCCCGCTGACGGGCCCTGGCTTCTTTCATCATGGAGGCCATTCCCCGAACCAGACTGCCGTGTTTGGCCTCCAGACTCAGTAACCGGGGGAAGGTGGCGGCCATGCTCATGTCTTCGGGGTCGCCGCCGTAAATTCCGCCCAGCAGGGGGCCTGCGAGACGGTCGAGGGTTTGTTGCCCGAAATGACGTCGGGTGAAATCGGCCAGACTCTCGTCTTCCTCCACGGATCGATGGCGCATGAACGGCTCCATCAACATCCGCAATTTCCCCCGTGGACTCAGCAACGGGGTGGTGAGGATGGGGGTGATTTTCTGGGGAATGAACAGTTTGCATCCGGCGGGGAAGGGGTGGAGTCGTCCCCGATGCAGGATGGAGAAGGAGCGCTGATGGTCGTTGGAGGGAAGCAATTCCGATTCGAGACCCAGTTCCCGGCAGAGGTCAATTGCCCAGGGTTTTTCTGTCAGCAGCGAATCCGGACCGCCCTCCAGCAGACAGCCTTCAACCCGGCGGCTGATCATTTTTCCGCCCGCATGACCGGACGCTTCAAACAGAGTGGGGGTATGCCCCGCTTTGCGCAGATACCAGGCCGCAGACAGCCCGGCGATGCCCCCGCCGATAACCGCAATGTTACGACCGGGCATGGAGAAAAGCGTTTGGATTTAAATTAAAAAAAGACGGTTGGATCATATTCCGACCTCACTACCGCATCCCCCTTGATTCCGCCAGTGACAACTTGAGGAAAGATAAGGTGGGGGAGAGGTCAGAAAAGAGAGGTCAGAATAGAGAGGTCAGAAAAGAGAGGTCAGAATAGAGAGGTCAGAAAAGAGAGGTCAGAATAGAGAGGTCAGAAAAGAGAGGTCAGGATGGGGGTAGAGTTCAGAAGCAAATACGAATATTTCACAGATGCGGTCTTATATGAGACCTCCTGAATGGGCTATCTTAATCGTAATCCTAATCGTAATCCTAATCGTAATCTTAATCGAAATTGGAACATCGATTACGATTACGAGCACGATTACGATTATGAGGTTGAGTCCCTATTCTCAAAGCTTGCCACGCGGAATGCGTGGTTTGACTCCGTCGTTGGCTGGTCTGATCTCCGACCTCTCATCCTCTGACCTCTCTCTTCCGACTTCTCTCCTCTAACCTCTCACCCTCCGCTGATCCACGCCTTGAGCAGTGACTGCATCAGGGGCATGGTTCGGGCGGTGGTTCCGGTGACTTCCTCGTGGGAGAGGGGATTGGGGCTGATGCCGGCGGCGAAATTGGTCATGCAGGACACCCCGGACACCGCGATTCCGGCGGCGTGGGCCAGAATGGCTTCGGGAACCGTGGACATCCCCACCGCGTCGGCGCCCAGGGTTTTCCAGGCCCGCACCTCCGCCGGGGTTTCGTAGACCGGACCGCGGGTGGCCAGGTACACCCCTTTTTGCAGAGAGACTCCGGTCTGTTGGGCGGCCGCCTGCAGTTTCTTCTGTCCGGACGCGGCATAGATATAACTCAAATCCGGGAAGCGGGGTCCCCATACGGATTGGTGTGGACCCACCAGCGGATTGTCCCCCATGAGATTGATGTGATCGGTGAGCATCATCAAATCACCCACCGCAAACGCCGGGTTGATGGCTCCGGCACTGTTGGTGAGCAGAAGTTCCTTCACGCCCGCTTGGAGGCAGAGATAAATAGGGATCGCAATCGGGGTCCAGCCTTCGCCCTCGTAAAAGTGACGGCGGCCCTTGAAGATCCACACCTGTTGTCCGGCCTCCTCGCAGAGTGCCAGTTCGCCGCTGTGTCCCACCACCCCCGGTGCCCCCAGGCCGGGAATTTCCTCAAAGGGAAGCGATTTGATGACCGTGAGCTTTTCCGTGACCCCGCTCCAGCCGGAGCCGCAGATGATGGCTTTGGAGGCGCTGAGGTCGCCAAAATGAGTATGAAAAACAGAGGCTGCTTGTTCGAGATCAGGTAGGGTCATTATTTTATGTTGTAGTAGGTATTCATGAGAAAATTTAAAAAGTTAGTCGATGTTAGTTTCAAATCCTGCCTCAGTTGCGAGGCGGTTTTGACGATGGTCAAAGCTAATGAATTTTTCGGCACCCAGAACTTCACAGAGAGCAGATCACGCCGGTATCCACATATACCCCGCTCACCTTTCGTCTCGCTCCTCTGCAAGTAATTCACTTGCCGGGATTGCTGACATCCCCTCTGGATAGATCTTTTGCAGGCGGGCGAGATAGTCTGGTTTAGGCTCACAAACACCAGGATCGGAAGGGCAAGGTGAGAGTAAAGCTACTCTTTTGTTTCGACGGCGGATCTTCATGGTTTCTCCATGGGATACGCGTTCCAAGACCCTGCGGGTATCATGTTTTAATGTTCGGATAGGAATGGAGTTCATACGTGACACTTTAATGTGACACTTATTAGGTGTCAATAGGCTATCTTATCAGGACATTTCCCATTTTTTTGAATGAATGTTAAGAATTCCACGATAAACACTGACGAATTACGAAAGAGAAAGTGAAGAAACCACGAAGATCACGGAGAAGTCACGGAGCCATGCAGATGGCGGCAGAGTTCGGCGAGCCCCTGAATACACCCCGGTTTGCCGAACCTCTGCCGATTTCATTCCGGAAATACCCCAACCATGGAATATCGGAAGGAGATGCCGCAAAACGGGGTGAATTTCGGGGCTCGCGGCATTCCTTCCACGGTCGACCTGCCCATGCCTTCGGCTTGGCAAGCTCCGTGACTTCACCGTGTTCTCCAGCGCAGCGGGTGGTTAAAGTTCCACAACCCATGAACCCGCGCAGTTTATTCAAAAAAATGGGGAAACTCCTGGCTATCTTATCAGGACATTTCCCATTTTTTTGAATGAATGTTAAGAATTCCACGATAAACACTGACGAATTACGA
>JBBDRC010000223.1:9428-22359 GCA_040905625.1 Kiritimatiellia bacterium | reverse complement strand
TCGGCCAGGCGGGGATCGTGCGTCACAATGACCAGGGTCCGGTTCCGCTCGCGGCTGAGGGCGAACAAATCATCCAGCAATCGATCCCCGGTCACCGCATCCAGATTTCCCGTCGGTTCATCCGCCAACAGCAGTTCCGGATCATTCATCAGTGCCCGTGCCAGCGCCAGCCGCTGCTGCTCCCCGCCGCTTAATTCCACCGGACGATGCTCCAGGCGGTGTCCCAGCCCCACCCGGTCCAGTTGAGTTTTGGCCCCCTCGATCTGTTGCCGCCCGGGAGAACCCAGGGATTTCAGGGCTCTCGCCGGGAGCAGTGCGTTTTCTAAAACCGTTAAATCCGGCAGCAGGTGGTAATGCTGAAACACCACCCCGACATGTCGCGCCCGGAAGGCGGAACGTCTTGATTCGGACCATTCATTCAATCGTTCGTCCTCCACTCGCACTTCCCCGCTGTCCGGGGTGTCCAGTCCCGCCAGGAGATGCAACAGGGTGCTTTTCCCCGATCCGCTCGCCCCCATGATGCACAAATGCTCTCCCCGTTTCACCTCCAGACTCAGTTCGTTGAGCACCTGTACAACCCCATGCGGCATTTTGTACGATTTACACAGTTTAACGGCTTCAATGTAAGGTCGATCAGTCATGACGCAACGCCTCCACCGGATCTTTACGCGCCGCCAGCCAGGCGGGGACAGCGCCTCCGACCAGACACAGAATCAGCACCAGTCCCACGATCATTCCCACATCCCCCGCCACCACCTTTGCGGGTAACCCGTCCACATAATATAATTCTTTCGGTAAAACCTCAAATCCGATCACGTTCGACAGGCCCTCCAGTATCGCTTGACGGTAGTGCAAAATCAACAGACCCGCCCCTGTTCCTAAAACGATTCCGGCCACTCCCTGTATCAGCCCGTACCACATGAAAATCCCCATCACCGTGCCGTTTCGGAACCCCATGGATTTGAGCAATCCGATTTCCCTGGTTTTCTGTACGCTCACCATGATCAGGGTGCAGGACACCAGAAAGCTGGCCACGATCGATATAATGGTCAGCAGAAAAAACATCATCCCCTTCTCCATGGTCAGGGCATTGAACAGGGCCTGATTCATCTGGGTCCAACTGCGGGCGGTAAAGCGGAATCCCGCCAGTCCCGCGATCTCCTCCGCCAGCGCATCCGCTGTCCATAAATCGGTCCCGAGCACCTGCATACCATGCACACCCGAGCGCAGCCCCATCACATCGCGGGCGGTCCACAGATCGGTGAGAATAAATCCGTAATCAATTTGATACATGCCCACAGAAAACACCCCGGCGATCCGCAATTCCTGAGGCAGGAGCACCTCATCCTCCTGCGGAATATTGGCCGGACTGTAGACCGTGAGACGGTCCCCGGTCCGTACCCCCAGGGCATTGGCCAGATCCACGCCGATCAGACACTCCGTTTCGCCGAATTCCAGTTCGCCATCGATAAGGGTGTTCACCCGGTCCTCCAGCATCCGCTTGTACAAAAAATCGGAATCCGGATCAATTCCCCGGAGCATGGGCTGCTCCACCGCATCCGCGGACTGCGCCATGACAATAGTCTGTAAAAACGGAGAGACCTCCAGTACGGACGGCAGGTTCCGCACCTCCCCGAACAGGGGATGATCCTCCTCCATGCCCCTCGGATATGCAAATACGCTTACATGCGGTTGGAAAGTGAGAATTTTCTCCCGCCACATTTCGTCAAATCCGTTCATGACCGAAATCACGATAATCAGCACCGCGACCCCCATCAAGGTTCCCAGCACCGCCAGCATATTGATCACCGACAGCAAATGCCGCTTCGGCTTAAGGTAGGCCAGCGCAAGAAACAGAGAGGCGGGCATGAGGCGGTTACTTCGCCCGGGGTTTCATTTGAGGGAACAGAATCACATCCCGTATGGCCTCGCTGCCCGTCAGCAACATCACCAACCGGTCGATTCCCACACCCATGCCGCCCGCAGGCGGCATTCCGTGCTCCAGCGCAATCAGGAAATCCTCATCAAACTTCATCGCATCCTCTCCGGCCTGGGCCAACAAGCGTTCCCGCTGCAGCAGCGGGTCATTGAGTTCGCTGTAACCCGGCGCAATTTCTTTTCCCCCGATAATCAGTTCAAACACATCCACCTTCGAGGGATCATCGGCGCAGGGTTTGGCGAGGGGCACCAGCTCCGCCGGCAGCCGGGTGACGAAGGTGGGATGGATCAGGGTTTTCTCGATGCACTTTTCAAAAATTTCCTGGGTGACCTCCACCGGTCCCCATGCCGGGTCCAGTGAGCATCCCAGCGACTCCGCTTTCGCCCGCTGACCGGAGGCGTCCAGATCAAAATAGTCCCCGCCGGCCCGCTCTTTAATTAAATCGTCATAGGCCACTTCGCGCCAGTTATCCAAATCCACCGGCTCCGCCTCTGTCCCCACCCGGCGCGACCCGATCACGGTGTCCGCCAAATGCGTGATCAACTCCCGGATCAACATCTGCATGCTTTCCCGGTTTCCATAGGCCTCATAAATTTCCAGCATGGTGAATTCCGGATTATGATTCCGGCTCAACCCCTCGTTGCGGAAATTCCGATTTAATTCGTATACCCGGTCGAACCCCCCCACCAACAGGCGTTTCAAATACAGTTCAGGGGCGATTCGCAGGAACATATCCATGCTCAGGGCATTGTAACGGGTTTGAAACGGCGTCGCCGCCGCCCCGCCCGGAATGGACTGCATCATCGGGGTTTCCACCTCGTCAAATTGGCGGTCAGCCAGAAAGGAGCGGATTTCACGCAACACCGCAATCCGCTGATTGAACACGGTCCGCACCTCCGGGTTGGCAATCAGATCCAGATAACGCTGACGATACCGAATCTCCACATCCTGCAGCCCGTCCCATTTATCCGGCATCGGAAGCAGCGACTTGGAAAGCAGCGTCCATTCCTGCACCTGCAGCGTTTTTTCACCGGTGCGGGTGGTAAACCACGTGCCCGTCACGCCCACATGATCCCCCAGATCCGTCCAGGCAAAGGCCTCAAACGCCGCATCCCCCACATTGTTCTTTTTTAGATAAATTTGCAGGCGTTCTGTTCCGTCCTGAAGATGAGCAAACACCGATTTTCCCATTTCGCGCCGGGTCACCATGCGACCGGCCAGGCGAACGGATTTGCCTTCCTCAAATTGGGTCAACAACTCGGAAAAGCGCCCATCGCGGGCAAATGCGCCGCCAAAGGCCGGGTAACCGGCGGCTTCAAGCTGATGCATATTTTCAATGCGTTGAGCACGTAAATCCAGTGGGGGTGTGGGGTCCATATGTGTATGCCGGGCTGTGAATAGGGAGAAATGAAACCCGGTGTCAATCACCGGGTATGGTCAAAATCGGAAACGGACTTCCTTCAGCGATCGTGATCAATCGGAAGTGAAGTCACGTCCCCGGTGACTTGATGTTTCATAATTTTCCCGGGTTTGAACTTCACGACTTTACGGGTGGGAATCGTCACCACATTGTCCGGATTGCGCGGATTGCGTCCGATACGCTGTTTGCGCTCACAGACTTCAAACACCCCGAAATTACGAAATTCCACATTTTCGCCGCGGGCCAGACTTTCGGTGATGTAATCCAGTGTTTTTTGAATCACGCTGTGGACCTCCTGTTGAATCAGGCCGGTTTCTTCGGCAATGCGCATGACCAGTTCGCGCTTGGTGGTGCGTTTCGGGGATGGAGAAGAGTGTTCAGATTGCATAACGGCGACTTGTGGAAGGTAAATTCAATGAAAAGTAAAGTTTTACGCGGATTTCGATTCAGGGTCAAGAGGGATTGGCAAAGAGTTTGACTGGAAGTCTGCCGGTTTCAGTTTCCCAATCCCGGAAACCAGTTTTGCAGGATGTCGAGTCCGCTCCCGCTTTCCTTCCATTCGATCAAAATTTGATTCACGTCATTGAGCAGTTCCCGGTTGTTTTTAGAGACCGCCCAGGCCAATTGCTCGTGATTCAACAACTCCTGAAACGCCACCAAATCGGTTTCATTGCGGGACGCGCTCCACCAGATCAGGGGCGCATCGTGAATCACCATATTCACATGTTTGCTGTTGAGCGCGGAGACCGCCGATTTCAGATCCGAATACAGGATAATCTTTGCATTTGGGTAGGATCGCTCCGCATAAAACGCACCGGTGGTGTTTTTGACGGCCCCGATTTTCGAATTCTGATGGCGGATAATACTGGGCATAATGCCGGGCGGGGCATAGTCGGTACGCCTGAACAGTGCGGTCAAACCCGCCACCATATAGGGTTTGGTGAAATTCACCCGGAATTCCCGGGCTTGCGTAATCGTGATTCCGGACATCACGATATCAATTTTATTTTCCTCCAGATATTCCAACTGCTTTTCCCTTGGAATTTCCAGAAAGGTCAATTCGCGATTCAGTGCAGGGGCTAATTTACGGGCAAAATCGGCTTCGACCCCGGAGATTTGCTCCCCCTGCTTAAATATCAGCGGAGGTGAATCCGGCGAGATGCCCACCCGCAACACGGACGGGTCGGGTTCCACCGTGGGAACCGTGGCGCATGCGGAAAGGAAACAGATCGTGAGAAGGAAAAGGAAACAGGATTTCATGAGGATGGAAGGCACTCTGCCGTATAAATGAATATGAGTCACTGTTTTTGTACGCCATTGGATCGTGGAAGCAAGCCTGCAGGCGGGGGAATCGGGTTTGGACATCTGTTTTCCAAGAACACTTCCATCTCTCGCAACGCCTCTGCGTTCATCATGATTTCTGCTTGTTTCTCTGCCTGTTCTCCCGTAGCGTTCCGGTGGTGGTTTTTCTTTTGGTTGGTTTGGTCACCTGCGGTCCTGTCGGATCGCTCAAAAAACTGGATTCCCATGCAGCGATATAAGCCCTACACCGCCCTGATTCTCGGCCTCCTCTCCATCCTGTTATTCGCCCTCGGTGTGTGGATTATGAACAAAGGTCAAGACTGGACACACATCCTCCTCCTCGCCGTACCCGCCCTGATTTGTTCTGTGATGTCCATGATTCGGGGCATTTCCATCATCCGCGGGAAACCGGAGGGAGGCACCTACGGATTCGCCATGGCCGGGAGCATTGCCGGGGGCATGTCGCTGGTGTTCTGGTTGGTGATGATCCCCATGCTGCTCATTTTCACTTTGCCCGCGCGGGAAATGGAACCCGAAGATCCCCTGCTGGAGCAAAGCTGCGCCCAAATGAAAATCTGGGTCCGCCACATCAAAAGTTTCCACCGTGAACACGGACGGTTACCGGTGCGCCTGGAGGAACTCGTCGACAAAGGCTACGCCCGCGATCACCTTCTCTACGACCCCCGTCAACGCCGCCGCGATGCCCCCAGCTACCGCCTCATGGTCCGCGAAATGCCCCCCGAAACCGACTGGGCGGCCACCCCCCTCCTCGAGGGCCGGATTCCACACCCCAAAGACGGCACCCGCCTCATTGTCTACGCCAACGAAACCTGTGGGCGCATCGGCCCGTGAGTCACAATCCCGTTTGCCCCGGAAACCCTGGAGTGAATCAAGTCGAGCTGATGCCGATGCAGCGGACCCCGGGGTTGGTCAGTCGGGTGTTGATGAATTCACTCAGGAGCACCCCATGGAGTTTCCGCAGTTGAAGCATTTGTAACAGGCTCCGTTGCGAACGGTGATGCTGCCGCAGACATCGCAGGCGGGGGCATCGTCCATGAAATGTTCAAACTGGGTGTCCACCCGCTCCGGCAAACCGGAAACCACAACATCCGCGGTTTCCACCGATTCGGATGAACTCATCGGGTTGGCGAGGACCGGCTTGTTTTCCACAAACGTGAGATGCATCCAGCGGAAAATGTAATCCACCAGACTTTTGGCCATGGGGATGTCCGAATTTTTGGTGAAGCCGCTGGGTTCAAAGCGGGCATGCATGAACTTGCGGTTCAGCGCCTCCACCGGCACGCCATATTGAAGACAAATACTCACGGCGGTGCCGAAGGCATCCATCAGGCCGCCGACCGTGCTGCCTTCCTTGGCCATGGTGATGAATAATTCTCCCGGAGTCCCGTCCGCATACAGTCCCACGGTCAGATAACCCTCGTGACCGGCCACTTCGAATTTGTGGGTGATCGATTGACGTGTATCCTCCAGGCGCATCCGCCGCGGTCCCCCATCTTTGACCCCCTCCTCCTTTTCCGCCTCTTTTCCGGAATTCACCGGCTGACTCCGCTTACTGCCGTCGCGATAGATCGCCACCGCCTTGAGGCCAAGCTTCCATCCCTCCAGATAGGTATGGGCGATTTCCTCCACCGTGGCCGTTTTCGGCATATTCACCGTTTTGCTGATTGCACCCGACAAAAAGGGTTGTGCCGCCGCCATCATGCGGAGGTGGGACTGATAGCCCAGACTTCGAATGCCGTTTCGGGGTTTAAAGGCACAGTCAAAGACTTTCAGGTGTTCCTCCTGTAGATTCGGCGCCCCTTCGATCGTGTCGTTTTCATCGATGTAGGCAATAATGTCGCTGATCTGCTCCCCGGAATATCCCAACTGACGAAGAGCCATGGGCACCGTCTGGTTCACCAGCTTCAACATGCCGCCCCCGGCCAGAATTTTGTATTTCACCAGGGCGATATCCGGTTCAATTCCGGTCGTGTCGCAGTCCATCAGAAACCCGATGGTGCCGGTAGGTGCCAGCACGGTCACCTGGGCATTGCGGAATCCATGCTCACGTCCAAGTTTCAGCACTTGATCCCCCAATTCCTCCGCAGCATCGAGCAAATGAGACGGACAGCCCTCCCCAATGCCCGCGACAGCGTCGGTATGCTGCTGAATGACCCGCAACATGCCGTCCCGATTCACATCGTATCCGTCAAACGAACCCAGGGCTTCGGAAATGCGGGCGGATTGGCAGAACGCCTCCATGTGCATCACCGCCGTGATCGCCCCGGCGAAACTCCGGCCCGTATCCGAATCGTAGCTGTGCCCCTTCCCCATCAACAATGCCCCCAGATTGGCGTATCCAAGACCCAGAGTCCGGTAGCAATGACTGTTGGCGGCGATTTGCTCGGTGGGATAGCTGGCGTTGTCCACCAGAATATCCTGGGCGGTAATGAAAAGATCCACCGCCGCCTTGAAGCGGGGAATATCGAAATTCCCGTCCGCATCCAGGAACTTCATCAGATTCAGGGAGGCCAGGTTACAGGCGGTGTCATCGAGGAACATATATTCCGAACAGGGATTGCTGGCATTGATCGGTCCCGAAGCGGAGCAGGTGTGCCAGCGCTGAATGGTGTCCTCGTATTGCACTCCCGGGTCGCCGCAGATCCAGGTGCCCTCGGCCATCGCGTTGAGCAAATCGCGGGCCTTGTAGGTGGGTCCGGCTTTAGCGGGATCGGTCACCCAGGTCGTGGTCCAGTCCTTGTCGTCCATCGCAGCCTGCATAAACGCATCGGTCACTCGAATGCTCAGATTTTCATTCTGAAAACACACCGAGCCATAGGCCTCACCGTTGAAATCGCCGCTGTATCCCTGTTCAATCAGCGCCCATGCCTTTTTTTCTTCGTTGGTTTTGGCCTGAATAAATTCCAAAATATCCGGATGCCGCACTTTCAGCGAATTCATTTTGGCGGCCCGGCGGGTTTTACCGCCGCTTTTCACCACCGAGGCGACCGAGTCGTACACCCGCAGAAAACTGAGAGGGCCGCTGGGAGTGCCCCCGCCGCTCATGGTTTCTTTTGAGGAGCGAATGGAACTCAGATCCGTCCCCGTGCCGCTCCCGAACTTAAACAACATGGCTTCGCTCTGGGCCAGGGACATGATGCTGTCCATGGTATCGTCCACCGATTGAATAAAACAGGCCGAACACTGGGGGTATTCATACTGGGTGGCGGCCCGTTTGATTTTCTGTTTCTCCGGGTCCCAGTACCAGCTCCCCTCCCCGCTGCCCTCCCCCGCCTGATACTGCTGATACAAACCGCAGTTGAACCACACCGGTGAGTTGAAAGCCCCGTGTTGATGCAGACACAGCCAACTCAATTCCTCATAGAACGTCTCCGCATCTTCCGCTCCGGCAAAATACCCGTCTTTCAGGCCCCAATCCGCGATAGTCCGACACACCCGATGAATCAACTGGCGCACTGAACATTCACGTTCATCCGTGCCCGCTTTCCCGTAAAAATATTTGGAGGCCACCACATTTGTCGCCAGCATCGACCAGCTCTCCGGCACTTCCACGCCGGACTGTTCAAACAACACTCCGCCTTTGTCATCGCTGATGGATGCCGTGCGTGTCTGCCATTTCACTTCATCAAACGGATTCGTATCGGGATTGCTGAAGGTGCGGGGAAAGCGCAGGGCGTTTTTGTGTTCGGGAGCGTATGTCGTCATGGGGATTTTCCTGGGATTAGGGGGTGAATACAGGTTGAGTACAATATGTTTCGTATGTGTAATGTCCTATTTAAACCACAATATGTAGTGGAGGGCGTGGGCAACACACACTATATAGAACCTATCACCGCTCGATTCCAAGAGGAAAAAACAAAAAAAAATCACCCATCCGTTTAACACGTTCGTACAGCGACCTTTACGGAGCGACCTTTACGTGACTCTCATTCCTCTTCATCAACTTTCAGAACCATCAGGGTCATGTCATCGTATTGGGGTGCTTTCCCGACGAATCGGAGCACCCGTTCCTGTACGCGTTCTGAAATCTGCATTGGCGAATATTTTCGGCTGGTCAGGAACGCGCGTTTGAGCGGTTCAAGCCCCCATTCTTCCTGCTTGGTGTTCATCGCCTCGGTGATCCCGTCCGTGTAAACCATTACCGCCGCGCCGGGTTCGAGGGTCACGCGAACCGTTTCGATAACCTCTCCGAAGAGGTCCCCTTCGACCAAACCGATTCCCATCCCCCCGCTTTCCATTCGTTTGACGTTTTCTTCTCCGGGGAACAACAGTAACGCCGGGTCATGACCGGCGCGGGCCATTGCCAATTCGCGGGTCTCGGTGTTGTAAACCATATACAGAATGGTCACAAACATGTCTTCATACATGTCCGCCACCATGGTTTGATTGACTTTTCTCAGCACCGAGGCCGGATCCGGATTCTTCGAAATATGAGCCCGCAACACACTCCGGCAAATCGACATCATCAACGCTCCGCCGATGCCTTTCCCCGACACATCGGCCACCGCAAAGCCCACATGCTGATCGTCCAGCGGAATCACATCGTAATAGTCGCCTCCCACCTCCTGGGCGGCCAGGTTGAAGGCATGAACAGAAAGCCCTTTTACTTCGGGCAATTGGCGGGGCAACAAACTTTTTTGTATGCGCTGGGCCAGGTCCAGATCCTGATCCATGCGACGTTTTTCCTCCAGCGCGGCCCGGAATTGAGCGTAATAAATGGACAAAGAGGTCTGATCCGCCAGAGCCTGCAGCAAATTCTGGTCCCGTTCTCCCAACGGCACCCGGTCCACCCGGTTCACCACACAGACAACCCCCATCACTTCATGACGAAAGCGCATGGGCACCAACAACAAACTGGTGACATCCAACAGACTGCGTTCGAAATGCGGAACCCGGGGATCCAGTTCCGCCCTGGAGATCAACATCGGTGTACCAAAATCAGCGACCTGCCCGATCAGGCCTTCCCCCACGGATATTCGGGTATTCAGGATCATTTCCTCTATTTGTTCACTTTTGAGCACCCGCACATCCATCCCCCCGTAAAATTGATGAATGTTGAACATCGGCGGAAAGATCCCGGATACCGCCCGCGCCCTCAGCATATCCCCTTTTTCGCGTAAATAAATAGCCCCTCCGGAGGTGTGGGTGGTGCGAAGGGCGTAAAACAGGACCCGGTGCATCAGCCGGTCCACATCCAGGGTTTCAGATTCAGTGAAGGTCTCGCCGATGTTCTGAACATAGTTGAAAATCACTTCTTTTTCCTTCACCAAATTATCCCGTTCCAGTCTGATTTTCCGCAGAAAACGAATACTGAAATACGCGCCAAGAAAATTGGTGAGTAAAAGGAAAACCACCAGAAACGCCGGTGTGGACACCCAAGCGCTTCCTTCAAATGCCAGTGGTTGTAACATAAGATGAAGGGTTAAGATTGTTGGCGCTGAATATCTTCCCGCAGATAGTCCAGCACATCCTGAAAACGAATGCGGTTGTCGTTATCGATCTCAACCAGGGTTTCGTGTGCCTCCAACATCGTGTTGGCTGAATCCAGCAGGGATTCTTCGGGTTGGTCAAGATCCTTCAATTCCGTTGCGGATACCACCGGAATGTCCTCTTTGATTTCCACCAGTCGATTGATCCCGAGGGTGGTCATTAGATGACACAGTTTTTTGGACACCCCCGTCAGAACAACTTTGCGCCCCCCTTCCTTTTGCAGGCGCTGACTGACCCCCGCCAGCATCCCCATGAACGTGCTGTCCATGCCCACGCATTGCTCCAGATCAATAATCACAACTGAAATGCCCTGATCCATGACGCTGGCGACAAACCGTTTCATGGCACCGCTGACTTTGTAGGATCCCCTTCCCAGAACCCGCGCCAGGGCGAACCCTTTGTCAACGGTTACCTGAATGCGGTCTTCCGCCTGATTACTGTCTGATTGATGTGAAGTCGTATCCATACCCGGTGAAACTATCACCGCTGCCGCGTGAAGTCAACAGTGCCACACCGGGACATTGCCCTTTTTTCGGTGGATTCCAAATCAGCCCTGATGAATCCAGGTCGCATGGGTCTTTTCAAACTGTTCAATATCCTCCTCAAACAGCAGCGACTCCTCAATATCGTCCAACCCGTTCAGCAACTTATGTTTGACACTGGCGTCGTAGTCGAAAGCATAGACCTTCTCCCCGTCTCCCGCGTGCAGGACCAGAGTCTGCGACTCCAGATCCACCGTGGCCTCCAATCCCTCTTCGGCGTACACCGCCCGGAAGATTTCCTCCACCTCCTCTTCAGACAACTCAATCGTCACAATCCCGTTCTTGGAGCAGTTGTTTTTGAAAATATCGGCGAAACCGGGAATGAAATCATGGCCCTCCCCCCGATACGGCGCCACAATCACCCGCAGTCCATCCTGCGCCAGAGCCCACACCGCATGTTCCCGGCTGGAGCCGCAGCCGAAGTTGTTCCGGGTCACCAGTATCGAACGCTCGGTGTAACGGGGCTGATTCAATTCAAAATCCGGATTCGGTTTGCCCTCCAGCGTGTAGCGCCAGTCAAAAAAGGCGCTGGGCCCGAAGCCGGTCCGCTGAATCGATTTCAGAAACTGCTTGGGAATGATTTGATCCGTGTCCACATTGGCCCGGTCCAGGGGGGCCACAATTCCGCGATGTGTCGTAAAGGCATCCATTAGTTTTGTCCTCCGTTCCAAGTGCGAATATCCACAAAATGTCCGGCAATCGCCGCCGCCGCGGCCATTTCGGGGCTGACCAGATGCGTCCGTCCGCCCGCGCCCTGACGTCCCTCGAAATTCCGGTTCGAGGTCGATGCGCAGCGTTCCCGCGGAGCCAGTTTGTCCGGGTTCATGGCCAGGCACATACTGCAGCCGGCCCAGCGCCATTCCGCACCGGCGGCTTTGAACACGTTGTCCAGGCCTTCCGCCTCCGCCTGTTTGCGGACCTGCTGGGAACCCGGCACCACCATCAAACGGACATGATCCGCCTTTTGGCGCCCGTCCAGAACCGCCGCGGCCCGGCGCAAATCCTCAATCCGCGAATTGGTGCAACTGCCAATAAACACAATGTCCAAAGGCGTTTCGGTCAAATCCTGCCCCGGCTCCAGCCCCATATAATCCAGGGCTTTGCGGACATCGCCGGCACTGTAGCCCGCGACATCGTTCAGACCCGGCACAGGCTGATCCACATCGATCACCATGCCCGGACTGGTTCCCCAGCTCACCTGCGGGGCGATGGTGGAGGCGTCGATCACCAGTGTGCGGTCAAACACCGCATCCGGATCGCCGGGAAGTTTGCGCCATTCCGCCATGGCTTTCTCCAGCGCCTCTCCTTTGGGCGCAAACGGGCGGTCCTCCGCCAGTATATAGTCAAAAGTGGTTTGGTCGGGGGCGATCAGACCCGCTTTGGCTCCGCCTTCAATCGACATATTACAAATGGTCATGCGGGCCTCCATCGACAACGCGCGAACCGCCTCGCCGCAGAATTCAAACACCGACCCGGTTCCGCCGGCGGTTCCGATCATGCCGATCAGTTTCAACACCATATCTTTGGAATGTACGTGCGGACTCAGTTTGCCGGTAAATTCCACCTTGAACGTTTTCGGTTTTTTCTGACGCAGGGTCTGGGTGGCCAGCACATGCTCCACCTCCGAGGTACCGATCCCGAAGGCCAGGGTGCCGAATGCTCCGTGGGTGGAGGTGTGGGAATCACCGCAGACCAGGGTCAGCCCGGGAACCGTGATACCCATTTCCGGACCGATCACATGCACAATCCCCTGATGATCGTCCCCGATACCGTATAAATGGATACCATGCTCCTTGCAGTTTTGCTCCAATGCCTCCACCTGTGCCTTGGAGATTGGATCCTGAATCGTCAACCGCGTCTCGTCCGTTGGCACATTATGATCCATCGTGGAAAAGGTCAGTTCCGGATGCCGCACCTTGCGACCCGTCAACCGCAGGCCCTCGAACGCCTGCGGGCTGGTCACTTCGTGCACCAAATGCCGGTCGATATACAACAGCGAGGTGCCGTCGGGCAAATCCCGCACCACATGTCGATCCCATATTTTTTCGAAAAGTGTCTTGGCCATAGTCGGTTCCTGAAGGTGAAAAGGGCTGTTTGTATACTGGTATTCCCGGATGGATGCAACTGAAAGAAAGCAGGAAATATCTCCAAATGCGGCTTCATTATTGCTGAAACAGGACCAAATGAAAGCGCTCGGCGGCTACACCCCCAGAGCGC
>JBBDRC010000223.1:0-9418 GCA_040905625.1 Kiritimatiellia bacterium | reverse complement strand
TGGAATACGCGGCGGCGGCCTTGGCCGCGCGCTGCGGGGGGAGAGGGGGCGGGGAGGGAGCGATGCCGTTACCGATTAACTACTGAATCGTTCCGCACAGCGGCTGAAGCCGCCGTGCGGTTTAACCATGCGGTTTAAAATCCATTTGTAAAAAAGGATTTCATCTCTCAACTGTGGTATGCTCCCTCAAATCTATTCGTGTTTATTCGAGTTCATTCGTGGTTCTTACAACCATCTGAAATCCATTCGTCGCCCCCCTGGCTTGAACATTCAGTACGATTGGCATTGTGTTTTCAACAGAATTCACTAGGAGTCCCTGCCTTTTACCCCCCTTCCCGGAGCTTTTGTGAACCCGCCTTCTATTCGTAATATTGGAATTATCGCCCATGTGGACCATGGAAAAACCACCCTTGTGGATGCCATGCTGCATCAGGGTGGCGTGTTCCGTGACAATCAGGCTATCGCCGACCGCGCCATGGACTCCATGGATCTGGAGCGCGAAAAGGGCATCACCATCAAGGCTAAAAACGCCTCTCTGGTCTGGCAGGGCACCAAAATCAATATTGTCGACACCCCCGGACACGCCGATTTCGGCGGCGAAGTGGAACGCATCCTGAAAATGGTGGACGGAGTGATTCTGCTGGTGGACGCCTCCGACGGCCCCCAGGCCCAGACCCGCTTTGTGTTGCGCAAGGCGCTCGAACAGAATCTGAAACTCATGGTCCTGGTCAACAAAATCGACCGGCCCACCGCCAACCCCCTGAAAGTGCATGATCAGGTCCTCGACCTGCTGTTGGAACTGAATGCGACCGAGGAGCAGTTCCACGCACAATTCCTCTACGGCAGCGCCCTGGGGGGATATGTGGTGCATGAACTGGAGGATCCCCGGGAAAACCTGAATCCGCTGTTCAACGCGATTCTCGAACACATTCCCTCCCCCGAAACCGACATCACCGCTCCGTTCCGGATGTTGGTGAGCAATCTGGACTGGAATCCCTATGTGGGCCGCATCGCCATCGGCTGTATGCGGGAAGGCGCGATCCGCAAAGGCGAGCAAATCCGCCGTCTGCCCCTTGAAACCGCTCCCGAAAACGGAACCGTGATGAAGCTGTACGGATTCACCGGCATGGGACTGCACGAAATCGAGGAAGCCCAGGCGGGAGAAATTGTGGGCATCGCCGGATTTGAAGACGCCTACATCGGCGAGACCCTCTGCAAGAACGAAACACAAACCGCCCTGCCCCACACCGCCATCGACCCGCCCACACTGCAAATGCAGTTTTGCGTGAATGACGGTCCGTTCACCGGGAAAGAAGGGAAGTTTCTGACCTCCCGCCACCTGCGGGAACGCCTGATCCGGGAAACCTACACCAACGTGTCCATGAACGTGCGGGACGCCGAGGGCGGCGCCTCCTTTATTGTGCAGGCCCGCGGTGAACTGCAGATCGCGGTGCTGATGGAAACCATGCGCCGGGAAGGATTTGAAATGCTGGTCTCACGCCCCGAAGTGATTATTCACATCGGTGAAAACGGAGAGAAACTGGAACCCTTTGAGGATGTCTGGCTGGACGTTCCTGAAAGTTCACTGGGCGATCTCATGCAGTCCCTCGCGTCCCGCAAAGGGCAAATCACCCAGATGGAACATCAGAACGGACGGGTGCTGCTGGAAGCGACCTGCCCCACCCGGGGACTCATCGGCATTGACGGCTATCTCACCAACCTCACCAGCGGTGAGGGCGTGCTCAGTCACATGTTCAAAGAATACGCATCCATGGCCGGCGAAATCCCCTCCCGCGCCACCGGTGCCCTGGTGGCCGCCGCCCAGGGAACCGCCACCGCCTACGCGCTGGACACCATTCAGGAGCGCGGACGCCTGTTTATCGGCCCCGGCGAAGACGTGTACGACGGCATGGTGATCGGCGAAAGCAGCCGCCCCGGCGACCTGCCCGTCAACCCCTGCCGCGCCAAACAAATGACCAACGTCCGCGCCTCCGGCACCGACAAGGCCATCATGCTTGAGCCGCCCACGATCCTCACTCTGGAAAAAGCGATCGAATTCATCTCCGACGACGAATTCGTGGAAGCCACCCCCAAAAACCTCCGCATCCGCAAAAAGATCCTCGATCCCAACCTCCGCAAACGCCAGACCCGCGCTTCGAAGAAGTAGGGGGGAGTAGAGGTCAGAGGGGAAGAGGTCAGAGGTCAGCGCCGCCAACGACGGAGTCGAACCACGCGTTCCGCGTGATAAAATTTGAGGGAAGAGACTCAACCTCATAATCGTAATCGTGCTCGTAATCATAATCGATGTGCCAATTTCGATTAGGATTACGATTAAGATTAGGATTAGGAGGTCGCATATAAGGTGAGATAGCCATTCCTGGCTGTCAATCCACGCCCCCGCGTGGGGGGCGACGATGGGGCGCGCCCGGATGAGCTGATCCCGCTGTTTCAATCCACGCCCCCGCGTGGGGGGCGACCGCGTAGGTGGTGGAACTGGCTATGCTGACGAAGTTTCAATCCACGCCCCCGCGTGGGGGGCGACGGGTGGGGCTGTGAACATTACACAAACATACGGGTTTCAATCCACGCCCCCGCGTGGGGGGCGACTCGTCGATGTCCAGCACGCCGCTTTTGACGTTGTTTCAATCCACGCCCCCGCGTGGGGGGCGACTTGGAATACAGTCGGCTCTCTGATTACCGACCAGTTTCAATCCACGCCCCCGCGTGGGGGGCGACGTTGATTGCCTTCGCGGGACCACACCACCGGAAATGTTTCAATCCACGCCCCCGCGTGGGGGGCGACGCTAGATAAAGCTACATGGATACTAACAGATTTAAGTTTCAATCCACGCCCCCGCGTGGGGGGCGACCCTTCAGATAGCGTTGAGTCTCCTTCGCGGAAAGTTTCAATCCACGCCCCCGCGTGGGGGGCGACTTGGATGCTGTCAGCTTCGATCCGCCGTTAGGCGTTTCAATCCACGCCCCCGCGTGGGGGGCGACGTCCACGGATCGGGACAGCGCACCAAAAGACAAGAGTTTCAATCCACGCCCCCGCGTGGGGGGCGACAGGACCAACCTGTCGAAGCCATTGCCGCTTTGCAGTTTCAATCCACGCCCCCGCGTGGGGGGCGACCCGCATATGCTCCTGCAACTCATCCGGATCCTTGTTTCAATCCACGCCCCCGCGTGGGGGGCGACGAAATGGGGGAGTGGTTTTGGAGAAGGTTCTGTGTTTCAATCCACGCCCCCGCGTGGGGGGCGACAAGAATTTATAAAACTATGTCACGAAGGAAAATAGTTTCAATCCACGCCCCCGCGTGGGGGGCGACTATTGAGTACCGTCAGGATCAAGCCCGTCACGGGTTTCAATCCACGCCCCCGCGTGGGGGGCGACTTAAACGCACGGGTCTCCCCGGGGGCGAGATTCGTTTCAATCCACGCCCCCGCGTGGGGGGCGACACGAGGGCGGGGAGGTCATTGACCTTGAGGACCAGTTTCAATCCACGCCCCCGCGTGGGGGGCGACCCAAATTTGGTTTTTCCCAGGGTCACGGTCTGGTTTCAATCCACGCCCCCGCGTGGGGGGCGACGGTCCATTCATAACCTCTTGCGCACCAAAGATGCAATACCTTTATTTCGCGAACCTGTTCCGTCTGACCAGGCTCGTTGGAATGTCAAAGAACGTTGTTGTTGTAACCTTTTCATCCTGAATGAAATCGCTTCATCGCGATCCCACCGGAAATTTGTGTGCGCTGCCGGTTCGCGGTATCAGATGATGAGTGAATCCGTTTCGAGGTTCGGCGTGTCTTTTGCGCCGTGATGTTCGCATTTCGTTTCCCAGTTTTTCCCCAGAAAATAAAATCGCAGACTGTCCACTTCTTCATCAAATATGTCGAACAAGCGGTTTTTGAAGGTCACCCATTGGGCGGGATCCACAATGCATTCAAAAACCGAATACTGCACACGGGTCCCGTAATCTTCGCAGGCTTTTGCCACTCGTCGCAGGCGGCGTTGTCCGCGCTTGTCCATGGTGTTCACATCGTAACTGACTAATACCATCATGGATTGAACTCCTTTATTTCCACAGAAAAGGTGGATACGCATCGAGTTCACCCCGAAGATGTCGGCTGAGCAGGGTGGCCTGCACATGGGGGATCAGTCCCATTTTGATTTTTTCGCCGATGAAGGGATGGCCGATTTCCTCCTGTTTGCGTTGCTGCCAGGCATCCAATGCGATTTTTCGTCCTTTATCATTGAGCCAGACCGCGCCGGATTCCTGCAAATCGAAATGTCCGGCGTGGAGTTGCTTGCGGTTGATGAGGGAAAGGGTGAGGCGGTCCGCGAACATGGCCCGCAGTTCTTCCATGAGATCCAACGCCAGACTCATGCGTCCGGGTCGGTCGGTATGCAAAAAGCCGACCGCGGGGTCGAGCCCGACCGCTTGCAGGGCGCCGGAGCAGTCGTGCATGAGCAGAGTGTAATAGAAGGACAGCAGGCAGTTCACGGGGTCGGTGGGAGGACGCCGATTTCGGTCGGAGAATCGAAAGGTGTCTGTTTGTTGGGTGATCAATTCATTGAAACAGGAGAAATAGAGTTTGGCGGCATCCCCCTCCTTCCCCCGAAGTTCATCCGTGGTGCTGATCCGGGACAGCGAGAGGATGCTGTGCCGCAATTTTTCCGCAGCCATAAAAAGCGTATCCCCGTCACCTGATTCATCCCGTCGTCCCCTCAGCAAAACCTGACGGGAATTCGACATTTTTCCAAACACCATATTCCGGGCGAGTTCAAACGCTTTCTCCGGCAGATCGGCCACACGATATTGTTCACGTCTGAGCAGCACATTTCCACTGACGGGGCCGCGAACGGTGGCAAGAAATTTGCCGTATTGGCTCAGGAAAGAGATCGCCACATTGTTTTCCGCACAAAAGGCCATGAGAAACGGACTGCACAACACGTTGCCAAAACCGACGACCGACTCCAGATTATGAATGGGTGCGCGGAATTTGTCTTCCTTGTCGATGCGGACCACCAGACTGAGTCCTTCTTTGTGCATATACGCACCCTGGGTGGTGATATAGAGGGTGTTCAGCAATTTTTTCATTCCGTCAGTTCCTTTTGGGCGCGGGCAAGATAAGCGGCGGCCGATTTGTTCAGTCGCTTGGGATTGCACAGATCGATCAGCGAACAGGCGTCGCAGCGTTTGGCCTGGTAGTCCATGATCGGGGTGATACCGGTTCTCATGATGTCCTGCATGGATTCCGCGGCTTTCCGGGTGATCTCCCGCAGGGGGGCATCCAGATGGATTTCCTGCCGTTTGCGGATTTTGTGATAAAAAATTGCGCCGGTTGGAATGTCACAGTCATTCATTTCCTCCAGACACATGGCCTGGGCGCAGAGTTGCACCGAATCGGCGAGGTGTTCCTTGGGTTTGCCCCGCTTGTATTCAATGGGCAGGATGCGTTCCGATCCGTCGGGCTGACGCTCAAACTCCACCACATCGCAAACCCCGGTGAGGCCCAGTCGATACGACTTCACCGTCAGTCCCCGAATGATTTTCAACTCGCGCCGCGACTCACGGCCTGCCTCGTGCGCACGGTCATGCACCACCCTCCCCTCCGCCGTAAAGCGATTTTCCGTCCACATTTGTTCCAGATGAATCAAGGCATACTGTCGGGGACAATAGATCCAATGTTGGATGCCGGAGAGGAGCAGAAGTTGTTCGTCGGTGAAGAGAGGCGCGTTCACTTCAACTGCTCCAATTTTCCGAGAAGTGCCTCGCGGAAGCGGGGTTTGTCTTCGGGGTAGAGGGAGATCAGTTTTTTGCCTTCCTGCTGATAGAGCTTTTGCTTTTTGAGCATGCCGATTTTGTAATCGGCAGTGTCCATGCCCCAGTATTCGATATAGACATCAAATTCAGGCAGATAAAAATCCGGACGTATCGCGAATCCATCGAGGATTCGAAACCGCTCATCATAGCGATAACGGATATTTTCGGCGCTCAGAAGTTCCGCGATTTTGCGTTCACCGTCCGATTGAACCAAGGTACCGTCCTTTGCGCGAATGGTTTTCTGCAACTCCACTTTGGTTTCAAAATTTCGTCGATCCAAATAGACCTCGTCGAAACAAGTATCGCAAAACGGACGTTGAAACGCCCGCATGGACCGGGCGTATTCATCGGGGGCCAGCCGGGTGCCACAGCGACGGCAATGATGAACCGTCTGCGCATCCCGGATACGCATGGCTTCCCGGATGGTTTTGCCCGCGCGGAGAACCGAACGTTTGACGTAGTCTTTTTCGGTGGGGTTTTTGTAGAGATCGCGCAAGTCTTTGATGGCGGATTCAGCCTGAGCACCAAAAGCGGACAGTGCCTTGGCGGTATACTGTCTGACTTGCGGATGGGTGTCCTGGAGCAAGGGGATGAGCACATCCACGCTTTGTTTTCCCGGCACAATGCCCGCCAGTTTACCCATCGCGGAGGCCGCAAGGCGGCGCACGCGCGGGGATTCGGATTGAGTCAGTTGAGACAGTTCCGCGAAGACATCGGCGTCTGCGCTTTCGCCGAGGGCGGTGGCGCGGGAGCACAGCTTGCGTTCGTTGTCTATATTCATGACTTGTTACGCATCCGTCGGACGCTCCACGACGTCGCACGACTGAAACAAGTCAACGACGCCGTGGAGGTCGGCCTCAAAGCCGCTCAATGATCTCAACTCCCTCCGGGATCCCCTCGCGGTCAATGGTGACCGTGTAGTCCGAAAAATCGCGGGGGGACTTAGTAGACAAAATGAGTCCTCAGAAACCATCCAACTCCTCAGGAATTAGCCCCTCCAGATTCGACAATGCGTAAGAGCCGTCAGGTTTCACGGTAAGTGAACGGTGGACCTTCGCAGAAGAGTAGTCTCCAGACGGACAACTGTGATTCCACCAGATGACTTTTTTCACTTCCATTGTCCCATCAGACCGGGCAGATGAGGCATCGTTCTCGAACAGCGTTGTGAGAACCGACTTGATTTTGTCGGCATCCTCGTCGGAAAAGCCTGTTCCTGTCTCGTCCGAAGCGAGTTGCGCATTGATACTGCCCTTGAACACGTAGAGGCCTTTATCCACCCGGTGTTTCATACCCATCGTGTCCGAGCCTCGTTTACCTCCGGCAGAATCTTCCAGATTTGTGCTCTTCGTTATCTGGGTGCTACTCACCGAAACCGGTTCGAGACTAAACGCTGGCTGTACGGACACTGGCCCCCGAACGGGAATAGACACTCCATCGCCAGAAGCCTTCCCCTTGAAGGGGAAAATTTGCCCGAACGCGCGGACATCGAACCATTGTGCACAAGCATCCTTTTTGAATGATTCCTTTTTCGTATCGAGACTAGTCGCATCGATACGGGCCTTGATGCTTTTGCATTCGTCGATACGGTTGTCGTCAGCCAGTAACTGCCGGATTTCCTCCCAGATGCTTTGATCCATTTTCTTCAAAACTTCGTTTAAATGAGTGGAACCCTCGGAACGGTTCAGACGCCTTTTAAATGGTGTAGTCCCATCCAATGCGAGAAAATCCAGCAACCCAGTCCGACTGTGATGCGACATCACTGACAAAGCGAGTATTTGAACCATCACGGTCACACTACCCGTTCGGCGAGAAATCTCTTTCCAGATCAACTGCGCTCCTGAAGTAGAATGATCGATCTTACCTTTTTTTGGCAATGCATTGCGTAGTCCAGCTTCCCCTGCCAACCCGGTCATCCCACGAATATATTCATCAAACTCAGACGAGTATTTGCCAATATCATGAACAAGTCCCAATAAACGCCCCACCCATCCTAGCCCAAGCACTTGACAAAAACTTTCGGCCAAAACCCCCGTTTCCCGAAGGTGCTCCTCCAGGGTCTGGATATTGCCGTCCGATTTTCTGACATGAGCTATCACGATGCTCTTCA
This sequence comes from Kiritimatiellia bacterium, assembly GCA_040905625.1. Taxonomy (GTDB): domain Bacteria; phylum Verrucomicrobiota; class Kiritimatiellia; order SS1-B-03-39; family UBA6053; genus UBA6053. Next base: position 1,485 of record JBBDRC010000223.1, on the reverse strand, counting down.
TATGAACCTGCAGTCGTTCAAAAGTTTGATTTCATTCTCCCAGTTCTGCTTTCTCACGTTTAACCGGGACATCGGCGCAGTCGGACAGGACTCCGAGGAGCTTATCCGGAGCGTGGACGGGGCGGATTTCGATCTTACCCTCTTTCTCGACGAACTGGAGCCCCTTTCCTGACTGGGGATTCTTGGATTTTCTCTCGCTTCTGACTTCGCGTACCAGTTCGACAATATCATCGTCGCTGATGTCTCTCTCATCCTCAGGAACATCAGGAATGGAGTCCAGATGTTCGAGGCAAGCTTGTTTTGCGGTCTTTGGCTTGTTTTCCATATAGATTCCCAGGTTGGGGTTTTCATTTCTTACTTTATTGGCTTAACGGTCATAGGATTAATTTTTCCACACATCCTACCACAACCAAAGTGACATAGGGTGTCCTTTTGAAAAAAAGTTTTGTTTTTTTTAATGGGCGGGGTGTTGCAGGTTTTCCTGCATGGCTTCAACTTCTTCGGTCAGGCGGTGGCGGAGGTCGGCGGGGGCGAGGACCTCCGCTTCTCTGCCCATACCAAGGATCCATTGCAGAATATGCAGGTAAGGACGGTCGCCGGCGGCGCTGACGGGAAAGCAGATCTCGAATCCGTCTTTTCGATTTTTGATCGTCTGGGCGGGATGAAAATGGCGGTCTTTCATTAACTCCGCCATGCGTCCGCGGATGCGCAGGTGGAGGAGTACCATGTCTTCGTCGGACCCGAATCCGCCGAAACTGCTCCGCATCAGGGCGGAGGCATCAAAATCGGGGTCGCGTTCAAAGGTTGAGTCGGTCAGTGCCGCCTCCTGAATGCGGTGCAACTGGAACTGGCAGACTTTTCCGTTCCGGGGATCGTAAGCGAACAGGTACCAGTCCCCCTGCATGTTGAGGATATGATGCGGGTTCACTTTCCGTTTGCCGGTGGTGCCGGAGCGGAGGCTTTGATAGTGGATGCGGAGGCTTCGTTGCTGTCGGATGGCCGATAACACGCGGTTCCACACCTGCTCGTTCACCTCCAGCACCGGCAGCGGGGCGAAGCTGAGGATACCGCCATTAACGTAATCCGGATGCATGTCGATACGGTCATTCAATTCACCCGCAATCTTTTGAAAGACCCGGGCCAGGGTTTCCTCCACCGGGGTTCCCCGGTACTGGGCCATGGCCTGACGGGCAATCAGCAGACTGAAGCACTCGCCCTCGCTGAGGCTGATACGGGGCAGAAACCAGGCGGGCTCGGTCAGCACATAGCCTTTTCGCCCGCGATCATACTCAATGGGTGCCTCCAGGCGGTCGCGCAGAAAATCCACCATCCGCTGCACCGTCCGCACATTCACTTCCCATTTCGCCGCCAGCTCCTCCCGGCCCGGAGCCTGCCCTTCCTGAAGAAGCTGGACAAAATCAAGGAGCCGTTCCCATTGTTGTGGACTGCATTCGGTGGGCATGGAATAGTCGTGACACTAATTGT
>JBBDRC010000222.1:0-3781 GCA_040905625.1 Kiritimatiellia bacterium | reverse complement strand
GATCAGCTCTCCAGCAACCGGCTGATGATGTCGTGCCGCTCTTCCCTGACACCCAAATCACTTTCGGGTTTACCCGCCCGATGATACCAGTACCGCGCATTGGACAGGTCCCCCTCTTCGCGGTGCAGATTCGCGTGCACCCAGGCACCCTCCGGCAGATCGCCCTGTTGACAGAGTTCATGCGCCCTCTCCCAATTGCCTTTCTCCGCGTACCAGAGTGCCTGTAAGGGAGGACTCCATCCGGAGTCGGGGGTTTCGTTTTGTTGGCAGTGATCGAGAAAGTCGGACAGTGTGTTCATTTTTCTACCCCACCCACACCTGCTGGGCGTTGACGAATTCGTGGATGCCGTGGGGACCGAGTTCCCGGCCGAGGCCGGAGCGTTTGATGCCGCCGCTGGGGAGGCGGGGGTCGGTTTTGACGATGCCGTTGATCGCCACCTGACCCGCTTCGATCTCTGCGGCCAGCCGCTCGGCTTTGGCGGTGTCGGCGGTCCAGATGGAGGCGGCGAGCCCGTAGGGGGTGTCGTTGGCGAGTTCCAGAGCGTGGGCTTCGGATTCGGCTTTCATCACCACCGCGACGGGACCGAAGGTCTCTTCACAGGCGGCGGTCATGCCGGGTTCCACGTTCACCAACAGGGTCACGGGATAGAAATAACCGTCGCCGTCCGGTAACTCCCCGCCCAACAGACAGCGGGCACCCTGCTCCACGGTTCGGGTGACCTGCCGATGCATCGCCTGCCGCAACTCGTCCCGGGCGATGGGGCCAACCTGCGTGTTTTTATCCGTGGGATCCCCCACCACCAGGGCGGCGAGACGGGTTTTCATTTTTTCAATAAAGGTATCATAGACCGGAGCCTCCACAATCAGCCGTTTGGCGGCGATGCAGGATTGTCCGGCATTGATGATGCGCGAGAGGGTCAGCACATCCGCAGCGCGGTCCAGATCGGCGTCCGCAAAGATCAGACTCGGATCCGAACCTCCCAATTCCAGCACCACCGGTTTAATTTCCTGGCCCGCCAGAGCCGCCACTTGGCTCCCCGCTCCGCTGGATCCGGTAAGCGACACGCCTCGCACGGTATCGTCCCGGAGCAGGTCCGCAACCTGTGCGTTCGAGATCCGGAGATTCTGCATGAGTCCCGCCGGGGCTCCGGCCTTCGTGAAACAGTCGGCAATCGCCTCCGCGCAGCCGGGGACATGCGGATCGTGCTTCATCAGGCACACATTCCCCGCCATCAGGGCGGGCGCACAGAATCGGAAGGCCAGCCAGAAGGGGGCGTTCCAGGGAAGGATCCCGAGGATCGTGCCCAGAGGCAAATGCTGCACGTAACTGTGGTCGGCATCGGACTCAATCAAAACGGGAGCCAGATATTCTTCTGCTTTTTCGGCGTAATGCCGCGCGCACCAAACGGATTTTTTGACTTCACCGATGGCTTCTCCCACCGGTTTACCCATCTCCAGCGTCATCCATTCCGCCAGGGCATCGATGTCGTCCTCCATCACCTTCGCCACCCGGTTCAACAGATCCGCCCGCTCGGCGAAAGAGCTTGATTTCCATTTTTGCCAGGTGTCGCGGGAAGCCTGCAGGGCCTCAGTGACTTGGGTCGCGTCGTGAAGGGGGTAGCTTTTGATTTCTTCCCCGGTGGCGGGATTAGTGGCCGTAAACATTGGATCTCCTATGATGTGGGTTTGGACGCGGCGTCTCCGCTTTTTTCTTTCTTCTCATTCTTTTCGCTTTTGGCTTCCGCTGATTTGGCGGCCGGAGGCGTTTCCGTTGTTTTAACATCCGGTGTGACAGTGGATTGTTTTTTTGTTTTCGTCCCCGGATTCAGAGTGAAATCCTGCGGCATATCCTCAAAGAAGGATCCGCATCCGGTTTCCGTGATATAAAAGGTGTCGGAGATTCCGCAGGTTTTATCTCCGTCCACCCCCCACAGCCAGGGAATGACGTGCATGGTCATGCCGGGTCGCAAGACCTCTCCGCCCCTTTGAAACAGACTGAGGATGTAGCCCTCGTCCCAACTGGGGGGAAACGCGATGCCGATAGAGTATCCCGAACGGGTAATCAACCGGGCGCCGATCTGATTGTCCGAGACAATTTTGCGGATCATGTTATCCACATCCGACACCGTGATTCCCGGGCACAGCGTGGCCCGGGTTTCGGCCAGCGCCTGCTTCATGATCTCCTGCGCCTTGTACATGCTGTCACTCATCTCCCCGCAAATGGCGGTGCGCATCATGGCGGTATGATAGCGGCGATAACAGCCGCCAACCTCCAAAAACACATGCTCGCCCGCCTGCACTTCGCGCCCTTCCCAGGAAGCGTGACCGATCATGGTGCGCGGACCGGAGGCGACATACGGCATTACCGCCGGAATTTCGCCACCCGCCGAGAACATGGCCTGACTGATCGCGGCCCCGATTTCATTTTCGGTCACACCCGCCCGGCACATCTCCAGTCCGGCGTTCATCCCCGCTTTGGCGGCGACAGCGGATTTTTTCATGGCCTCCAGTTCGTGGTGTGATTTGCAGATCCGCCCCTCCTCCACAATTCCGAAACAATCGATCAGGCGACTGCGGGAGAAGGTGGTGTGGAAAATATCCTGATGGTAGGCGGGGAAGAAGTAGGAGTTCCGCTCATAGCCGATGGTTTTACCGGCCAGACCGAATTCAATCAGTGCCGAGACCAGCATCTGAATCGCGTCCCCGGTGTCGGGATAGGGCCGGGTGATTTCCACCCAGGTGCGGGCGATCACGTTCGATTCCTCCAGTTTCCGGGTGACCATAAACGGTTCGTTCTCCAGCGGCACCACCAAAGCCTGGAAAAAGGAGTAACCGGTGGTCTGATAATCGGTGAGGTACATCAGATTCTCCGGGTCTGATATAATCGCCGCGTCCATCAGCCGTTCCGACATGCGCTGCCGGAGTTCGTCGACGCGGCGCACATACTCCTCGTGGGGGAAAGTCATATCATCTCGTTCAAGCATACTTATTTCTCCAGTTGACGGTGAACAGCTTCAGTGAAAATATCCAGACCCTGCAGCAACTCGGATTCGGGAATGGTCAGGGGCGGAATCAGTTTTAACACCTGTCCTCCCACCCCGCAGGGGCCGAAGAGCAGACCGTGTTCGAAACAGTCGTGGGCAATGGCTTTGGCCAGTGCGCCGTCTTTCACGTCCAGGGCCTGCATCATGCCTTTGCCTCTCACCGCGAAGCCTTTGTCCGCGTATTGTTCCGCAAGCGCTTCGAGACGGGACCGCATGGTTTCCCCCTTGCCCCGGGTTTCGGCCATAAAGTCATCGTCCTCGAAATATCGGAGCACTTCGCGGCCGGCCACAAAAGACAGATTCTGGCCGCGGAAGGTGCCGGTGTGCTGGCCGGGTTTCCAGTGCTTGTCGTGTTCGGGTTTAACCAGGTTCATGGCCATGGGGGTTCCCGCCCCGCCAATCCCTTTGGCCAGGGTGATGATGTCCGGGTCCAGTCCCATGCCTTCGAAGCTGAAGTACGAACCCGTGCGGCCGCACCCCGCCTGAATGTCGTCCACAATCAGCAGCGCGCCGACATCGTGAGCCAGGGTCTGCAACTCCTTCAGCCATTCGGCACTGGCCACATTGACTCCACCTTCGGCCTGAATGGCCTCCACCAGAAACGCGGCCGGCTTGTCCATGCCCCCGGAGCTGTTTTCCAGAGCCGCGCGCAATGAGGCCAGACTTTCCAGCCCGCCGCCGTGATTGGTCTCGAAGGGCCAGTGCGACACATCGCCCAGCTTCACCCCGGCGGCGTT
>JBBDRC010000221.1:9494-22852 GCA_040905625.1 Kiritimatiellia bacterium | reverse complement strand
GGGATTCGGAAAGGGGTGGCGGTTGATCTTCCGAACCTCGGAAATACGGTCTTTCCGCTCGGTCGGCCAGGTTTCGCGCGCCACCGGTCCCGCCTCCATCCGCTCGGACGCGGCCCCGAGCTCACTTCGGGGCGGACCCAGGGAGCCCCCGGGAAAAAACTCGGGCTCCAACCGCATCGAACTCAAACCCGGGGCATGCCGCTTGCCCATCTGCTTCCATTCAATTTTCTCCAACAGCACCCCCAGGGCCAACCGCGTCAATCGATCCATATTGATCCCCACCGCGCACAGCTTGCGGACGTCCATGGCGGAAAAATCATCTTCAAACAGCGCGACCACTGAAAGCGAACCGGGCACCCGCAACCCTTCTCTCCGGATTTTCTTCAATAACCGATGGGCGATAAAAGGGGTTTCGCATACCAGCGCCGACACCATGGGATAGCCGGGCTCAAACATTTGCCAAAAATTATTCAACGCAGACTCGCCCTCGTCCACGTGCAACATCCTTTCCGCCGAGGCGGTCAAATTGAAATCCAGGCAACATTGCCGATACCCCGCTTCCGCCTGGGAGCGGGTCAACGGAAAGGCTTGAAATCCGGGAGGGGAAACGAATGCAAGTTCCCGATGCCCGGCTTCGATAAGCTTTCTCACCGCGATTTCGGCCATCCTCCCGGTGTCGGGCGATACCGAATCCAGGCTGTCGGAACTTTCTGAAAACACCACGACCGGAATCCCCCGTTTTTGAAAATCCCCCAGTTCTTTCGCGAATTGTCCGCCATAAATCAAAATTCCGGACGTCTGTATTTCCTCCCCTTGCAGATCGAGCAGGCCTTTACGGACCTCCTCCGGTTCATCGGTCACGTGTACCCGCAGTTCCAAATCCCAACGCGCCGCCATGTCGGCCAACGCCCGGGTTTGATGCCACTTTTCCACAAAGAGATCAATGGGCGGATGCGCCTGTGTGTTTTTCGTTCCGGCACCGAGAAAGTATCGATTCCCCTGACGATACAGAAGACCCCGCCCCACCATGTCCGTCATCGCCCGGTTCACCTGCATGCGACCCAACCCTAAGGCCTCCGCGAACTCCCGACTGGACGGCACGCGCGCCCCCGGCTTCAGGCCTTTCGCCTTCACCCAGCCCATCATTTTATCTGAAAGATCATAAATCTTCATTTGTCATGACATTTATTTCTTATATTTACTATTATGTCGATATTTTTCTTCCTCCGTCGGGAAATTTCTCTTAATGTAAACATGTCGAATCGACACATGTCCAACCCTGAACCCATTCGGAGAACATATGAACACAACAAAATTACAAAAAAGAATCCAGATCGGATCAGCGGCCCTGCTGACGGCACTTGCGATGAATGCCCATGCGGCTATCATCACGGTTAGCAATGTCCAGGACATTTCCAACGCCACGCTTAGCGCGAATCTATCGACCCTCGGCACGACGGACTGGGTTGTCTGGAATGCCTGGTCTGGGTCGACTGCCGTGCAATTCGACAGCAAATCCGGCGGTTCAGGTATTGGCGACCTCACCTACTCCGGTGGAGGTGGAAATGTAGGTGAAAATTCGCCTGCGATGCTGCTCGACTACAACGACGGAACCAACTTTGCCGGAAGCCAGACGACCAGCGAAGGAATCGGAAGACAGCTTAATGGTGGCTCGGCAACCTTTACCTACACTTTCACACTCGGGGCGGGGACGAACCAAGTCAACCTGTTCCTCTCCAAAGATGAGAGACCCCTCAATTCCACTCTAACCGCTTCCATCGTCGGCTCCACCCCGGGAAGTACTACTTTTAATGTGGGAGGATATGCCAACGACAAGAACTGGCAGTTCGCGGTCGATGTCAGCGACGCGGTTGCAAGCGATGTTCTCACCGTTACCTGGGATGGGGGGAGTGGAGGCGAATGGGCCTCCAGAATGATCGCCAACGCCGCTACTCTGACCATCGTGCCAGAACCCTCCAGCATTGCCCTGGTCGGATTGGCCCTGGCGTCGCTTCTGCTGTTCCGCCGACGGAAATAAACCACCCTCGATCCTCAAGGAAAAAGAGCGCAGGTGAAACCTGCGCTCTTTTTCTCTCCACTCTCCCATTCGTAAACTCCCTTATGAAAGCAAAGTCACCCCTCCTCCTCACGTTCCTGTTTTCCTCTCTCCTCCACGCGGAAAACATCATTTTTCCCGACGACGCGGGGGTCATCAATGTACAAACCGCCTATGGCGCCAAAGGCGACGGGGTCACGGACGATACCGCAGCCCTAAACCGTGCCTACCATGAAAATAAAGCCAAAAGTCGGACCCTCTACTTCCCCAACGGCAGGTATCTGATTTCCGACACGGTGGGCTCCACCGATGGGAAAGCCCATGGCGACGACCGGCATGTGACGTTTCAGGGCCAAAGCGAAGCCGGCGTACTCATTCAAGCCAAAGACAACGCGACTGCTTTTTCAGATCCGGCCAAACCCACACCCCTCCTCTCCACTTACAAAGGTCAAGGCACGGGTGATGCCATGCGCAACTATGTGTTTAACATGACTTTTGACGCTGGCAAAGGGAACCCCGGGGCGGTTGGCCTGCACTTTATGTCCAACAATACCGGGGCAATCCGTCATGTCACCATTCGCACATCCGATGTCGGCCGGTACGGCTTGAATATCGGCCAACACCAAAACGGCCCCTCCCTGATCCAACATGTTACGGTGGAAGGCTTCGACTACGGTATCTGGGCCGGTGGCGATAATTTCGCCCACGTGCTCGAACACATTACTTTACGCAATCAAAAGGTCATGGCGATGTATAATGACAAAGCCGTCACCACGATCCGAAAACTACTCAGTGAAAATTCCGTGCCGGTCTTGGAAATCAAAGAATGGGCGGCCGTCATGATGTTTGATTCCATGTTTGTCGGAGGCGCGGCGGACACCCCCGCCATCAAAACCAACGGCAAAAATCTGTATCTGCAGGATGTCGGCCAACAGGGGTATGGCACGTTCATTGACGCGGGTGGCAAAACGGTAACCGAATCGAACCTGAGTGAATGGTCCAATCGGCCCTTCCTCTCCGCCTTCGATGTCGACGAAACCCCGTTGCGTCCCGAGGTGCTCGAAACCCCGGAAATCCCCTGGGAACAGGATTTCGCCAAATGGGTGAAGGTGGACGGCTCCGCCGAGGATGACGCGGATGCCTTCCAGGCGGCGGTGGATCATGCCGCCGAGATCGGGGCCACCACCCTCTACCTCGACAAATCCCAAAAATACAAAATCGGCAAACCCATCCACTTTCACGGATCGGTTGAGCGCGTATTCCTCAATCAATGCGGGATCGACATCATTCCGCCTCTGCACACGTCCACCACCGGCGAAGCGGTATTCAACATTGGCGAGATCGACGGCGACGCCATCGTGTTCGAGCGCGCCTGGATCTTCCCCTGGAAGCGAAGCCAGAACTTTTATCTGTTCAACAATCAGTCCGGCAAAGCCCTGGTGGCGAAAAACATTTCCATGGAAACGGGAATTTTCAAGAAAGCCTCTCAACATGGCGGACTCTTCTTCCTGGAGGATTCCGCGAGTTACGGCATCGAAATCGGCCCGGGTGAAAAAGCGTACCTGCGTCAATGGAATCCCGAATCCCCCAGTCATACGTTTTGCACCGTCAACGGCGGAGACGTGTGGATTCTGGGACTCAAAACCGAAGGGCGTTACACCCACGCCAAGGTCGTCAACGGCACCCTCGTGGTGGCGGGGGGACACAGTTATCAGTCCTGGGGCGGACAAAAACACGATCCGCCGATGTTCGACCTCGCCGATTCCACCGCGTCGCTCACCATGCGCATGCACGCCAGCGGGGGAGACAAGTGGTTCACCACCATCGTCAAAGAAACGCAGGGGAATGAATCGAAGGAAATCCAAAAACAAACCATGTGGAATCAGAATAACTTCATGCCCCTATACCGGACGAAGCAGTAGGCCGTTCACTCCGTGCGTGGTGACAAGTAGACCATGCACGGAGTGAACGGCCTACGCTTGAGTTTTTTTAATCCACCCCGCAAATTTTCTGAAAAAAGCGGTGCCACATGACGTCTCTGAAGTTCTTCCCGAAACTTATCACACAATGCACAAATCCCACTTTCTTCTCCTGGCTGCGGCCATTTGGGCCATAAGTCTTTCCTCAAGCCTTTCCGCTCAAACCGAAATTCCACCAGCCGAACCGTGGTATGTCAAATCCATCAAGGTGAGAGATTACGACAAAGCTGCCGCCAATGATCCACAGTTCAGCAATAAAGCTCTCTGGCCGGAGGAACTACGGAAAGCGGATTTCATGAAGCAGGTTTGGCCGAAAACGCGGGTGTTGGTTTGGGCCGGCTCACGGGGTAACATAAAGGATGGCTGGGAAGCAAAATACTGGCTCGAAAACGGAAAACCTGCCACTGAGCCTTTTGATGAATCTACCGATTTAGTTTTCCCGGACCAAGACAATGACATGGCTTGGATTTCTATCACCCAGGGTCGGAAATACCAGCCGGCCTCTTTCCGCCATCTCACCGTGGGTAAGGGCTGGGGGATCGTCGGACATTTCAGCATCGGGGGCAACACCTGGATCAAAAAAGGAGGCATGGTTCGATATCTCGATTCCACTGTGGGAAAAGAAAACACCTTCCTGCGAAACGACAATGACGACATTCAACTGGTGGACCACTTCCATTTCAAAAAAGCCACGGGTGCCTCCTGTGAAATGATCGGGAAATATAGTTCCGACGACAATTGGCAGATCCATTCCGGGTTGATGATCCTCAGCACCGACAGTCAAATCGCGACCGGAAACCGCACAGACCCGCATATTCATGAAAATGCGGCCCTCGCATTGATGAGTGGTTCCTATTTTTCCCGTCGACTGAACTCAGACTGGGGATTTGATCTCATCGTTGGCGGTTCGTTCAGCGCGGGACTCCCGGAGCGTCCGCTGACCCGCGATGCCCGGCTGGGCTTAGGCTACAAATCAAAAGGCACCACCATCCAAAACACAAGCCCGAGCGGAGGCAGAACCCCTTCGCCCGCAGATTTTGGCATGATCGTAAAGGAATCCGGCAGTTTTAAGGTCTTTGCGGATCCTGCAGGTAATGCCCACTTGATCATCAACTGCCACAAGCTGGATCAGGATTGGGGGCAGCTTGGAATCCAATGGCGTGATCGCAACCTTGATCCTATCGCGGGCCGCGCTGCCGCGGAAGCTGTCCCCAAGCTCACCGACATGATCCTGCTCGGAAAAGTCGATATGAGCCATGTGCGATTCGACGACATCGCCAAAGGTGGCATACTATTGCCCGACACCACCCAGACCTCCCAGTGGAAGCATGTTGAACTGGGGCCCAACAATGGAGCCGCTCCCAAAGAATTGATCGCCCCCTACCAAAAACCTTAGGCTTTCATAAAATGATACCAAAATTCCGTACCTTTTTAGTGACCATGATGTGGGCAAGTTCCACTGTATTTGCTTTGGTCAACCCCACTTTACAACCGCCTGTCCTATATGCACGTTATGAAAACGTGCTCATACTAAAGGTACTCGAGGTGGATTATAACACATCCGTGATGTCCCTCCAAGTCACTGAGGTTGCCAAGAATGATTTCCCAGCTCAAAAAATTGTGCTCACTGCTGCAGGTCCCGAAGCTATCGACGCCTTTGGCATGTTAGCCACCACAGAGGGCGACGTCGTCGCTTTTGCCGGAGGCAAAGGCCGAAGCGGTGCCGACGCCCTGGTCTTTTACATGGGTGGCGAGGGACGCTGGCAACAAGGTCGCATCCTCACCCCTGGCGATGCCACTACCCCAGCACAATGGAGTTGGACAACCGATCTGGACAAAACGATGTATGGGACCTTCAACGGGCATCCCGGCCGCTTGGCTGACATGATGCGCGACCGGGCAAAAAACCGCGCGTTTTTTCCGTCCCGCCCTTTTGATCAATTCAAGGCGGATCTGACCGTCGACACCTTTGATAAACCCGTGCAGGGCGTGGCCATGTTCGACTTCAACGCAGACGGAAAACCGGATATCTATGCCGCCAGCGGGGCCGGGGGACGTCTGTATCTTCAGGGCGAAAACCTTGCGTATATCGACAGCACCCGGACATCCGGGCTGGAGGGCGTCAAGGGGGTCAGTGTCTCGGCAGCCGACGTCAATCTGGATGGCAGCCCGGATCTGCTCATAGATGGGAAACTCTTCCTTCAGGATGAACAAGGTGTTTTCCACCGATCGGCGGACCTTTCCAGCGATGCCGATCAGGATGTCAAAATGGCTGCTTTCGTTGACCTGAATCAGAACGGATATCCCGACATAGTCGTTTCCAAAATCAAAGGCGGTCTGCACGCGTATTTGAATCAGGCGGACAAGGCGGGCCCCTTCACTGATGCCACTTCAAAGCTTGGCCTGGACTCACTGCCCTGCGGGTCGGACCAAAGCGGATTCTTCATCCCGGGAGATTGGGATGGAAACGGCAAGGCCTCTCTATTTTTCAGCGTCAAACGCGGTTTACTCCTCGTCCAGGGAGCGGATGGGAAATACAGCCCCAGGAAAGGTGTCCTCCCCTACGACTTCAGCGGACCTGACGGTGAGCCGACACTCACCGGTGCCGGAAGTTTCGCCCCGATCTGGATGCCTGACAGCCCTGACTTTGTGTTTGCCACGAATAGCGTAGGCAATATTTTATCGAACGTGAAGGGCAAAGCCTTTGATGGCGGAAAATATGGCAATGAAATCGTAGTAAGCACCACCGACTGCTTGGCGGCAGCGGCCGAAGACCTTAATGCGGACGGACGTGTGGACATCTACACGATCAGCCGGAAAATGGGCAGTCCGAACGGCTACTATCTGAACCGCGGCTACGGGTCGTTCATGGCCAGTCTTCGTTACAAGCCCGCCGCCATTCCCGGCCCGGCCCACCAGCAGGGAGCCTTGGGCGTGGCCATCGGCGATATGAACGGAGACGGTGCCAACGACATTCTTCTCGGCGGAACCGATGGCACCCTCACACTCCTCATCAACGACACCCTCAGCCTGCGGGAACCCAGGGAAAGCTCGACGGCCCAGGACAAAGTCCTCGAACAGACCGGCATCGTCAGTGTCCGCGCCGAGGGGCCCAAAGGCCTCACCGGAGCGCGGATCACCCTTGTTGCCTCCGATGGCCGCACGGTGGCTGTCCGCATTCTTGGTTCCAATGTGGTCACCGGCTGCCAAAGCCCGAACACCGTGAATCTTGCCGTCCGCGAACCGGGTGAATACAGGATCAGTATCCGCTATTCCGACGGACACACTCAAGAAAAACCCATCACCCTCAAACCCAGCACTCACTTTAATTTCACGATGCGTCGAGTGATGGCAGACTGATCATCATTCTTCGGCCATCATTCATCATTCATCAAAATGCCCGCCAACCTTTCAAACTCAAATCCCTTTGCCAAACCCGGTCAATGGTTCAAGGGCGCCGTTCATTTTCACACCACCAATTCCGATGGAAAACTTCCTCCTGATCGGGCGGTGGCCTGCCTGAAGGATAAGGGCTACGATTTTGCCTGTTTCGGGGACCACTGGGTCGTGACCGAACCCGGAGATCCGGAAGGGAAACTGCTCATCATTCCCGGCTGCGAAATCGACACCTGGTCGGATGACACGCCTGGCAACACCCACATCATGTGTGTCGGCGTGGATGGCATGGAGGGAAACTTCCGGCCCGCCAAATGGGAGGAGGGAGGACGCCCCACTCATCGGGAGCTTTGGGACATGGCCCGCCGCATCAGCGACTACCAGATCATCGGACATCCCTATTGGTCCTGCCGTTCCCCCGAGTTTATCAAAAGTTATCAGGGCGTAGGCGCCGTCGAGATCTACAATCACAACCATGAAATGAAAGAGGTCATGGGCAACTCGGAATACACCTGGCACATTCTGCTGAATGAAGGCTTTCCGGTGCATGCCACCGTAGCCGATGATGCGCACGGGCTGGAAGACAGCATCGGCCATGCCTGGCTGATGGTGAAAGCGCCCGGGTGCACACGCCCCGACATCATCCAGGCCCTTCAGCACGGCGATTTCTATTCCACGCGCGGCCCGGAGATTAAAGACATCCGCCTCGAAGGTGAATTTCTGCATGTGAACTGCTCCCCTGCCCGCCGCATCCTCATCCGCACCAATCAGTTTTTTGGCAAAGTCCACAACGCCCCGCCCGACAGCACCATCACCAGTGGATCCTGTTGGATTGATTTGAAAGAAATGGAATTCATGCGCGTGGAGATTGAAGATGTGAACGGACTCAAAGCCTGGTCGAATCCCTTATTTTTCTCAAACTCCCTGATGAACCCGCCGTCCCGTGACCGCCTGATCCACATCTCTTCCCCAATTCGCAAACTTCATTCAGATTGAACGGGCCAAAACGTCATATGGATAAATTTAAAATTATGAAAAACACTGATAAGTCAACGGCCCATCATCGTAAAGCGGAGCTCCTCTTCCCTTCTCTCTTCCGCATATCGTGGGGACTGTAAGCTCCCCGATTCAATTCAGCAGCGGACCGCGGGACGCGGGCCCTCCGGACCGACCCCGTCCCGGGGTCATGACTTCCCCTCCCCGGCCCCATCCTAAGCCCAAATATGTCATGGCAATTATTTCATATTGATTCGAAATCATATTTTTCTTTATTTCCAAAATATTTCATTCTTAAGTTATCTTTCATCTAAGCGTAGCAGTACTCCTTCGCGCTTCTTCAGTCCTCCATCCTCTCATTCGTCAGTACAAAATATGAAAAAACCCATTCTTCTTTCCCTTGTTTTCCTCTCTTCCCTCCTCCACGCGGAAAACATCATTTTCCCCGACGACGCGGGAGTCGTCAATGTCAAAACCGCCTATGGTGCCAAAGGCGACGGGGTGACCGATGACACCGCCGCGCTGCGAAAACTGTTTGACGAACAACGGGGTTCCATGAACACCCTCTACTTTCCGAACGGCACGTATTTGATCAGCGATTCCGTGGGCGTGTTCGGAGGCAAACCGCACAGCCGCGACCGTTTTCTGATTCTTCAGGGCCAGAGTGAAAAAGGGGTGGTGATCAAACTAAAGGACCATGCGGCGGGGTTTCAGGATCCGGAGAAATCGAAAATCATGTTCTCCCTCTATCAGGGTCAAAGCACCGGCGATGTGATGCACAGCTACGTCTATAACATGAGTTTCGATGTGGGGAGCGGCAACCCCGGCGCGGTGGGCTTGCGCTTTATGTCGAACAATACCGGCGGAAACGGTTTCAGCACCCTGGTGGCGGAAAGCATCGGCGGCGAGACGAAAACCCTTGCCAATAAAATTCCCTGGGGGTTTATGCCCGTGTATCGTTCCGGACGATAAAGCATTCAATGGCCGTTCCGGGGAAAGTCCCGAACTCCCGGGCGTTGACATCCCACAGCCATTATGTTTATGCTTAAACCCGAAGTGCTCGGTATGATCCGTCGTCTTTCATGTTCACAATCGAAAATAAAACCTTCACAGTACATCCCCGCACCCGGCATCCCTCCCGGGCACACCTCCTATGATGAAACCCCTCATGCTCACGAAATTCCCGACTTTTGTTTTGTTGTTCCTGGCTTCCCTTCTTCCTCTACAGGCCCAGACTCCCGTTCCGGAGGACCCCGCGCCCGCCACGGAAGAAGCCTCCCCGGCGCCCGGGGAGACGACTGCGGATGCGGATGCGGATGCGGAGCAACCCTCTGAAGAGCCCCCCGCCTCCGTCAACATGGAAATCATCAAACGCATCCGTTCCGCCGGCCGCGTGGGGGCGCTCATTCTCATCATGTCCGTCGTCAGCCTCGGCGTGGCCTTGTCGCAAATGATGGATTTGCGCAGGAAAAGAGTCACTCCGGAGGGGTTGCTGGTCGAAGTGAAAAAGGCGGTGCTGGCCGGAAAACACGAGGAGGCGATGCGGATGGCCCGGGAGTCCCCCTCTGTGCTGGGAAAAGTTATGGAGTCGGTGATCGAACATCTCGATTTCGATTTCACCGAAAATTCCATGATCGCCGGGGACGTGGCCAGTCGGGAATTGAAAAAACGGCTGCACCGCAACAACCCCATTCTCATCGTCTCCACCTCCGCCACCCTGCTGGGCCTGCTGGGGACGGTGATCGGCATGATCCGCTCCTTCGAAGCGGTGGCCCTGGCGGGCTCGCTTGGAGATCCCTCCGTGATGGCAAAGGACATCTCCTACGCGCTGGTCACCACCGCCATGGGACTGAGCGTGGCCCTGCCCTCCCTGATCCTGTATCATATTTTCCGCGGCCGCATTCAAACGCTGGCGGTTGAACTGGACGAGCAGGTGGGGGACCTGCTCTCCCGCGTCTACAAACAGATTCGACAGGGAGCCCCCCATGCGGACTGATCTGGACGACGAACCCGAAATCGCGGTGGACATGGCGCCGCTGATAGACTGTGTCTTTCTGTTGCTGATCTTTTTTCTGGTGTCCACCACCATGAAACGGATCGACCAGGAGCTGAAACTCGATCTGCCCGAGGCGATGGCCGCGGTCGAGGTGAAAAACACGGATGATCTGGTGACCCTGGGGGTGGATAAAGCCGGGGGGTTGTTCTGGGGGGTGGAACCCATCACCTCCACGGGCCTGAGGAACCGGTTGGAGGAACTGGGGAGAACAAATCCGGATCAGCGCATTCGGATTGACGCGGATGAACAGACATCCTACGCGCATGTGCTGCATGTGATCGACGTCTGTTCGTTTTATGGATTGGACAATCTGGGACTGCACACCCGGCGTCCCCGGGAGCTGTAAACTTTGTGAAAAGCGACACCTCACTATGGAAGAAAATCCGCGAAAGCGGCTGGCTGCTTCTGTCCGTCCTGTTGCATCTGCTTTTTCTGTGGTTTCTGATTCTCGCGCCGCTGCCGGAGGAAGAGGCGGCCCGACCAGATCCGGCGGAGCATCTGGATCGGGAACGCCTGAAAGAGGCCGCGGAAAAACTGGCGGAAATCAACGAGCCGGAACTGGACACCTATTTGGCGGAACTCGAGGAAATTCGCGAAGCCATGACGCAAATTCATGAGCAGCGGATGGAGGATCTGGAGTCGTTTATGGCGGACAAACCTCAACAGGCTCTGAGGGAACTGATTCCACTGGTCGCCTCCATCGTTGAACGACAGAAAATACAACAGGAAACCTTCAGACAAATCGCGGCGAAATCCGATTCCGTATTCACAAAATGGAGGGAGACCTTGACGCTCGACACGCATTGGGGCGTCGTCGATCAAGGGTATCCGGAGTTACAGTCGGAAATTGATCAATTGGCGAGGGTTCAGGAGACCTGGAAAGCCTCCGGGAAACCCATATCCCAATTATTGAGCGATCAGCAACGGGCCTTGGATTTAATGGCCTGGGCGGGATTGACGGCGCTTGAAGCCGAGCAGCGCGAGGCAAGCGTGGAACAACAAAAACCGCGCTATGACAACTGGATCTGGCATGAATACGACTACCAGACGCGAAGGCTTTGGGATAAGGTCGACAAGGCGTATTCCAGGATTCAAACCATCCGGGACAAGGATAAATATAACTCGGCGATCAAAGATGGACGGAATGCGTACGCGGAAATATTGAGGCGCTACGGGAAAATCGAAACCAATCTACAGAGTGCGGCAAAAAGCCAGGCCGGGAGCCTGGAGCGGGAAATCAGGATTCTTGAGCAACTGATGGCATTGAATCCTGAAGAAGCCCTGCCTGATCAGGTTCCGGATGAGATGAAAGAGATGGCGGATTTGCGTCCCGATGCGGCCCTGGACGAAAAAATGGAGCATGCGGATGATCTGGAGAATGAAATTCGCAGGATGCACGAGGAAATTTCCGCGGCCGAGTTAAGCCGTCGGGCCAATGTTCCTTTCAGTCAGGCGCTGGAATCGTCCCGCACGAACACCCCCTCCGGATCTGAAACAAAACCGTCCGATCCCCCCGCGCCCCTCCCCTCGGAGGTGGCGACCGGAAAAGAATTCAACGACTACAAAAAAGCATTGGACGACGCGCTGCGGGAAACCCGACAAAAGGTGGACGAGGCGAGTGATCGACTGGCGCATGCGAGCGAGCTGAACCGGGAGGCGGTAAGCGGGGTGGATATCGCGGCCGCGTTTGAAGCAAGCCGTGAACAGGCCAAGGGAGAGGAAAAAGGGGTGGTGTCCGACCTGACCCGTCCGCCAAACGGCTCTTCTTCCGGGTCTTCCTCCCATGGAAATTCGCAATGGCCCACCTTTCTTACCCACCATGCGGGTGACGGAAAAGGCGGAGAGGCTTTTGACGCGGTGATGGGGTTTGGGCTCGCCACCCTTGGACCGGAATCCGAACCCTGGCTGGGATTGAACCGGTGGTATATCATCGGACCTTTCGATACCGCGAACGGATCGCAGGCGGATCGGGTGTTTCCTCCGGAGCACCGGGTGGATCTGGATGCAAAATATGCGGGCGCGGAGGGACGCGTCCTGGAATGGCGGTACGTCCACGCGCCCGGCACCGTGGTGGGGGTCCCGGATTTACGCACCTATTCCGTCTATTACGCCTATACGGAAATCCGCATGGAGGAGACCCGCGAGCTGTGGATCGCGGCCGCCAGCGACGACAGCGGACAGATGTGGATCGACGGAAAGCTGGTCTGGGTCGGCACCTACAATCCCAAGGACATCCCCTGGAGCTTTGAAAACTCCCTGAAAATGAAAGGGAACCGGCCCGCGTATTTCAACCACAAAGGTTTCCGCAAACTACGTCTGGAGAAAGGGATTCACCGCATTCTGTTCAAGGTGGAAAACACGGTGGGCGGCTGCGCCTTCAGCGTGTACCTGCGGAACGGCGACGCCTGAGAGACCCGGTTCCGGGGACGTGACCAAAACAAAGGCCGACATCAAACGATGCCGACCTTCAGACCTCAGGGTCAAATGTCACCTTTTGTCGCGTAGCGACAGGTCCACGCATAGCCGTGGATTTCAACCCACGACTGGGGTCTGGACCTTTTCAGGCCGGATCATCGCGTCGCGTAGCGACGACTCCACGCATAGGCGTGGGTTTACCCGCCGGAGGCGGGTTTCAACCCACGTTTCCGGTTCAAGTCATGGGTTTCCGCCGCGTAGCGTCGGTTGATGAACCCGGGGATTTACCCGCCGGAGGCTGGTTTCAATCCTGACGAGTATACATATTTTGCTGAGCCATTTCGGGCCGAAGGTCCGAGCCAATACCAGCCCAGTCCGGCCGCAGGGGCCGCGCAAGCGGAACCTGCGGCCGGGCTGGGTTTTGGAGGAGTAACGCAGAGTCGCGGGGGGGGGGGGGGCG
>JBBDRC010000221.1:0-9484 GCA_040905625.1 Kiritimatiellia bacterium | reverse complement strand
CGCCGATCACCCACGGCATAGGCTCCGGTAATTGGTGCGGACCTACGGCCCGCATCGGTGTTTATTGATCCATAGCCCAGCCCATGGAAGGGGCACGCATTCGCGTGTCCCTTCCATGGGCTGGGCTGATATTGGCTCGGACCTTTGGCCCGACTTTTATCCAGGATCAATGGGATATCCTGTAAACGAAATGTGTATACTCGTCAGGATTGAAATCCCCAGGTCCGTCAGGTGACGCTACGCGGCGCCCACGGCTGTGCTATGACGGTGCCGTGGATTGAAATCCACGTCTATGCGTCGGATGTCGCTACGCGACAGGTTCAGGGCGCACACTTCTGCAAAAAGTCCAAACCCCAGGCCGTGGGTTTCACCCACGACTACCGAAAGAAAAAGGATCCGCGCCGCGTTGCGTCGCCCGACCGACCCTGGTACTCAGTAAAGCATAAATCTTCGCATAGGACCGTGAGATTCCGAGTGGATCTGTGCCTCAAAAAGAATAAGGCGATACATCGTATCGTTGTTTCTTTTTGAGGTGCAAAGCCGCCGGAAGATCATGGCCCGAAGGGTTGGAAAAATTGAGAATATCCCTTTAAAACATGATAAAATATGAACGACATGACCAGAACTTTGGCCTCTTTTGGCGCTGGAAATGAGATGAGGGTCATGCACAACCTTCCAGGTTGCACAAGCCCCTCCTCCCATCCCCAGCATCCAAAATAGACCAATCCTATGCGAAGATTTATGCTTTACTGAGTACTAGGGGTTTCAACCTCGGTTTGTCAAACGCGCCGAAACAGCTTCGGATAATTCCATGGCAACACCGTCACGTCTCCCAATGTCCGGGGGTTATCGATACAGGCTCAAAAATAAAAACGCCGGCCGGACGGGACGGCGTTTGCGGGGCGGGATGAAAGGTTTTCAGCCCTTCCGGCGGCGGA
Organism: Kiritimatiellia bacterium; assembly: GCA_040905625.1. Lineage (GTDB taxonomy): Bacteria > Verrucomicrobiota > Kiritimatiellia > SS1-B-03-39 > UBA6053 > UBA6053. Next base: position 8,546 of record JBBDRC010000221.1, on the reverse strand, counting down.
ACAGCAGCATCGTGCCCAACGCCAGCGTCATCATCACCAGAGTGCCGGGTTCGGGAATCGCAGTCCCGTTCACCTCCACGCTGTCCACGCTGACGAAACGGCTCTGATCCGTGGTGGTGGAATTATTGCCGTTGGGCACGAAATAAAAGTCGATGGTGGAGATACCCTGAAAACCGGATCCACTCAAATCGTGGTTGCCGGAACTGTTGGCGGAGACTTCCCCCACTTTGGTCTTTGTGGTCCCGCTATCTAGAGAATAATACACCGCCATTTGGTCTGGTGAGCTCCCGGCCCGGGCGGTGTTGTAGGTGATGTTTTGCAGATTCAGTTGGAATCCGCTGTCGGCGTTGATGGTGAAGAACCCGTATTCACCGTTATCCAGGTTGGTGGAATCGCTATTCGACGAAAGAGGTGGCCGGAATTCGGCGCGGTTGTTGGTGAACAGCAGGGCCGGGTCGCCGTCCAGACTGCCGTCGAGACCGGGACCGCGGAGAAAATCCGTGGAGGAGGTGTTCGACAATTCGGTGTCCGGCGAGGCGGAACCACTGGTGAAATTGAATTGAGTAATCAGATCCGCCGGGCTGATGGAAGCCGCGGCGATCAGGAAAATACAGGGGAGCAGGATGGATTTTTTCATAACACGTTCATAGTAGGATCCACCACCCATCCAAACCCAGAAAAATCTTCTCTGAATTCATTTTATCGTAAAACCGAAACACATCAGTGAAACGCCGATACGAACCGGCCCTGAATGAGTATGGTTTTTGGATGCTCCGGAGGGCCGGATTCGTTGCGGAGCAGTTGACTGGTGACCAGGTCGACGGCCGCGGCGCCCACCACCTGCACCTGCTCGTCGATGCCGGCGAAGGGTCCCAGGGGCGAGGCGCTGCCGGGGGCGAAGAGGTCGGGAGCTTTCTTCCCCAGTCCCCGCACCCAGTCCACGGGTTCGTGCCGGGTGGTGATCACCGCGTCCGGCCGATGTTCCCGGCACCAGGCGATGAACGCGTCGGAGGTGATGCCGTGCATGGGTCGAATGAGCGGCGGGATCGCATCGATATCGCCCCGGTGCTGCGAAGCCAGAAAGCCGGCCAGCCAGCGGTGCTCCACGCGTTCGTCGATGTCGAGGGTGGTGGCGAAACCGACGCGCCGGTATCCCCGCTCACGCAGGGCGTCCAGCAACAGCAACATATTGTGGTACTGGTCCGGATGGGCCTGATGGGCCTGGAGAGATCCATGAACGGCGTTCAAATGGGCGAGGGCGAGCCGGTCCCACTCGATGGCCTCGAGCATCGCGTCGGGCAGGAACGGACACAGCACCATGCCCCGGATGCCGCGGGTCCTCAGCATGGTGCGGAACGCCACAGGTTTCGACACCCATTCATCGGCGTGGAACCAGCTCTGCACATATCCCAGCGACTCCAGGCGGTCCCGAATCCCGTCGTAGAGCCGCGGCAGATACGTCCCTTTCTCCTCCCGTTCCGGCGGCTGGACGGTCAGCACCGCCACCTCCTCCTCGAACCCGCCCTGCCCCTGACGGCGGATCTCGCTCATCATCCGGGACAGCACGGGATTGGGACGCCACCCCATTCGTTCCGCCGCCTTCCTCACCCGGTTCCGGGTGGCTTTGGAGATGCGGGGGTCGCCCCGCAGCGCCAGCGACACGGTCATCGACGATACGCCGGCTTTTTCGCCGATGGCTTTGAGGGTGGGTCTTGGTTCCAGCATATCCCCGATCTATCACGAAAACCGGTGAATGAAAAGTTCAAGACGCCCTGTCCCCTCCATTTTCCAATTTGTTCGCCTCACCCGGATTCAGGAGGGTCGAAAAAAATCTCCCGGGATTTTCCTTGCGCCCGGATAAAAAAAGATTCAGCATCAAGTTATAGCTTAAACCCGTCTAAACCATTTTTACCGACGTGAATTCCCGTCGCCTCCATCGATTTCCGCCACGTCCCCGGGACGGATCCCCGAACCACTCACATTAGGACATCCCCCATGCAATCCCTCAAAACGTTTCTCGCTTTTCTTTTTCTTTCGGCCGTGCCGGCTCTTGATGCGGACGTCTACCGTTTTCCGGACAGCGCGCAGGTGGTCAACGTCAAAGACTACGGCGCCAAAGGTGACGGGGTCACCGACGACACGCTGGCCATCAACACCGCCATTTCCGAGAATATCGACAAAAGCCGGTATCGCTCCAATCCCATGATCTACTTTCCGGCGGGCACTTATCTGGTCAGCGGTCCCATCGAAAGCCGTGTTCTCGACCCGAAAATCCCTAAAGGCAAAGTGTGGAGCGCCGGGTGGCGGTCCATGATGGTCCTGCTGGGCGAGGACCGGGAACGCACCGTGATCAAGCTCAAGGACAACGCCCCGGGATATACGGACGCCGGGAAGAAAAAATGGCTCATCGCCACCGGTTCCGAGGGGGACAAGCGGGACAACTACCGGGGCGGGGGCAATCGCGGATTCCGACACGGCATTCTGAATCTGACCATCGATGTGGGGAACGGCAATCCCGGCGCGGTGGCCGTGGACTTTTTGTCCAACAACCGGGGCACCATCGACGACGTCACCTTGAAAGCCGGCCCCGGCAGCGGCCATACCGCGATCGATCTGACCCGCTGGTGGCCGGGACCGGCCATGGTGATGAATGTGGATATCATCGGATTCAACACCGGCATCGAACTCGAACATTATCAGTACGGCATGACTTTTGAAAACATCCGGATGACCGGACAACGCAATGTCGGCGTGCACAACACCAAAAACGTCGTCGCCATGCGCAATGTCTCCTTCACGGGAAGCGTGCCCTTTTACACCGCGGATCCCGGATCCAGACACAGTTTCATCAGTTTGCTGGACAGCGAGATTATCGGAGAAGGCACCGGAGGAATGTCGGCCCTGCAAAGCGGCGGAATCGTGAATCTGCGGCGGGTGGAGGTTTCCGGATTCGCCAAGGTGCTGGACGACACCGGCAAAGAAGACAAGGACCTGCCCGCCAACGGTCACACCACCATTGAGGCTCACAACCAGGGTCCCTCCCTGGATATGCGGGGCGGTTCCGGCCGGGAACTGAATCTGCCGATCGAGGACATCCCCGTGGTGACCCCTCCGGAGAATCCGGAAGACTGGACGGACGGGGGCGGCACCCGGGAGTCCCTGCAAAACGCCATCGACAGCGGAGCCGAATATATCTTCATCAATCCCGTCCAGACCCTTGAGGTCTCCACCCCCGTCATCGTTCGGAACAACGTGAAGCTCATCATGGGGCTCAACGGCCATATCAAAGCCGCGGACGGACAATTCGCTCTCCGCATCGAAAATGGGAGTGCTCCCGTGGTGATGCTCCGGCATTTGTATCTGGATGGAGGCTTTGAAAACGTCAGCGACCGCACGGTCGCCCTTGTCCATGGAGACGTGGGGGGGCTCGGCACCGAGCGCAAGGGTGGAGGGGTCCGCGCCCGGGGCGAAGGAAAAACCCACATCGTGGACGTGATCGGACGCGGCTATGACATCGGCGACGGACACCGGTTCTGGGCTCGGCAACTGAACGCCGAATTCGGTTCGGATCCCCTGCTCACCAACGCAGGCGACGCCTGGATCATGGGATTTAAAATGGAAACCTCCTCCGCCGGCAGCAAAGACGCGCCGGACAGCACGCCATCGCTGCTGAATCAGGGCGAGGGGAGACTGGAGGTTTTCGCCGGACTCCTTTACACCTTGGGAAACAATTCCAGACACGCGCCAAAAGTACCGGCGTTCACCAACGGCCCGCAAGCCCGGCTGGCCGTTTCCTACCGCAACAACGGAACGCCCTCCACCCATTATCCCATCGTGCTGCGCCAGGGAACCCTTGAACGCGGGGAGGATCTGATGAAATCGAGCATCAAAGGCGAAGGGGCGGCACTCCTCTCGGACGGCCCCTGATTAACGCAATCCCCAAACACCATCCCCAAACGCTATACCTCTGAAACAACCATACACCGGAGAAAGAACCCATGTCCACCCGCACCCTGCTCATTCCTCTCCTGCTCGCCTGCTGTGGCGCAAGTGCTGAAAATCTTGTGTTTCCGCCCGAATCCGGGGCGACGGACATCACCAAGCCGCCGTACAACGCGGTGCCGGATGGAAAAACCGATTGCACCACGGCGATTCAACGGGCGTTGACGGAAAAGAAAAATTTCATCTATCTCCCCCACGGAACGTATTTAATTTCCGACACCCTTCGTTGGGGAGACCGCCAAACCCGCCAGACCCTGCAGGGGCAAAGCGAGGCGGGAACCGTCATCAAAATCATCGATCACACCGACGGGTTCACCGATCCCGCGAATCCCAAAGCCGCCGTGTGGACCGGTCAGGCCCCCGCCCAGCGGTTCCGGAACAGCCTGCGCAACCTCACCATCGACACCGGCAAGGGCAATCCCGGCGCCATTGGCCTGCAGTACATGGCCAACAACCAGGGCACGGTCCGGCACGTGACCATCCGTTCCGGGGACGGCGCGGGGAAAATCGGTCTGGATCTCGGCTATTCCAACGAACAGGGCCCCTGCCTGATCAAGGATGTGCATGTGACGGGCTTCGATATCGGCGTGTTCAACAAACACGCGGTGGACAGTGTCACCATGGAGGACATCACGGTCGAAAACCAAAACGTGGCCGGGTCCGTCAACGACGGACAGATCGTCACCATCCGGAACTTCAACAGCCGGAACCGGGTTCCGGCGTTCATCAACAAAAGAGGGGCCAGCCAGCTCACCCTGGTGGGCGGGCGCATCCTCGGGGAAGGCGGCGCCGCGGCGCTGCCCGCCATCCTGAATCAGTCGGGGTTGTTTGTCCGGGACCTTGAAATCTCAGGGTACGCCACGGGCATTGAGAATCAGGCCGGACACCGGAAAGACCACCCCGGACTCACAGTGGACGAGTTCACCTCCCACCCGGTCCTCAGCCTTTTCCCCTCCCCTCCCGTCTCCTTGAACCTGCCGGTGAAAGAGACCCCGGAGGTTCCTTGGCACGAACCCGGTGACTGGGCGTTCGTCGATCAGTACGCCCCTGAAAAGAAGGTCTTCACCCGCAAGGACGGAAAAAAAGTCGAAGTCACCGACTGGACCTCCGCCATTCAGCGGGCCATCGATTCGGGCGCGAAAACCGTCTGCTTCTCCGGCGCCCACTCCTTCCAGATCACCGGCGACGTCATCGTGCGCGGAAATGTGGAACGGCTGATCGGGATGGACCGCACCTGGTCGAACGCCGGCGGCGTTCCCAAGGGGCGGTTTATCTTTTCCGACGGTGCCGCCCCCGCGGTGCTTTTCGAACACTTCGACGCCACCTATGCCGCCCTGACCTACGTCATCGACACCCCGCGAACCGTGATCATCCGCAGCGTGCTGGGGAATGAATGGTCGCGCATTCACAAACTCGAGGGATCCGGCGAGTTGTATTTGGAGGATGTCTGCTCCGGTGAATTTTTCATTCACGGCGGAAAGGTCTGGGCCCGTCAATTGAATATGGAGGGCGAAGGGCTGAAAACCAAAATCCTAAACGACGGGGGTCAGCTGTGGATTCTGGGCTACAAAACCGAAGGGGACACCCTGTTGATCGACAGTCGGAACGGAGCGTCCACGGAAGTTCTGGGTGGTTTCATCTATGCCAACAAAAACCATGATCCCGATAAAATCATGTTCCGGGTGGAGGATTCCTCCTTCTCCGCCGGCATCGGTGAATGGGTCATCCGCAAGCAGCCCTTCCATCCCCTGCGTGAAATCCGCGACGGCGAAACCCGTCAGCTGATGCGTGGAGAAACGCCCCCGCGCGGTGAAGGGGCCATGATCCCTCTGATGGTGGCCTATTCCCGTCCGGCGGACGCGCCGCCCCGGGCCCCCGGCGCGCTTCGGGCCCGCCCGCTCGGCACCAGTGAAATTGAGCTGAGTTGGGAGGACACCTCCGACAATGAGGGAGGATTCATCATTGAGCGGAGTCCGGACGGGACGGCTTTTGAGCAAATCGATCTCGCGAGGGAGAATCAGGAGCGTCACGTCATCTCCGCGGGCCTGAAGGCTGATACGGAGTATCACTTCCGCGTCACCGCGTTCAACCAACAGGGAAAAGCGTCCTCGGAGGTGGTGAAGGCGACCACCGCCCCTCCCAGCCCCGCGGGTACCGGAACGGGTTTGCTGCGCCAAGAAGTGAGCGACGGCCATGTCGGCTGGACCGGAGACCTGGAGCCCCGCTATAGCGACAGCTATCGGTTCTCCAGCGATGAACAATCAATTCGACTTTGGGTGGACGGGAGGCGGCTTCTCGATTCCGGATCCACCAAACCTTCCGTGGAAATCGACCTGGAGGCCGGAAAACGCCACCGCGTCAAAATTGAACAATGGGGGACCTCGAGCGACAGCCCCCTCCCCTCCATCCAGTGGCGGAGTCTGAACCAGGAAACGGAACCCATACCCGAAACGCAACTCTATCCGGCGGACACGCCACAATCGATCGTTTCCATTGCCCTCAACACCTCCACCGTGATGGAAGACCATTCGGGCGATCTTGCCTTCGTTCTCACACGTGAAGGACGCGGGGAGGAGCCCCTGCGCATTTCCCTTGCGCGACACGGAACCGCCACCCCGGTTATGGACGTCGACGCCCTGCCGGACGAGGTGGTGTTCCCCGCGGGCGTGAACACGCTGACCCTGCCCGTCCACCTGATCGACGATGAAGCCGGGGAGCGGGAGGAGGCCCTCGAACTCACGCTGGAGGCCGATGCCGGCTATCTGCTCCGTCATCCGACGGCCCGGCTGGTCATCCGGGACGACGACATCCCGCCCCCCGGAACCGGCACCGGCCTTATCGGAACCTATTACAACAGCATCGGCACCGGGGAGAAGGCGGGAACCCGTCTGGATGAAAATCTCTCGCACAACTGGAACAAAAGCGCCCCCTTGGAAGGGATCAACCCCAAACGCGGAAACCGGGACACCGGGTACACCATCGTGTGGAGCGGATACCTGGAACCCCATTTCGACGAGACCTACCGCTTCGACCTCTCCATGAGTCCCTACGGAGCGGCCCGGTTGTGGATCGACGGAAAACAGGTGATCGACGCCTGGGACAAGCGGAGCCTGCGAAGTGGCGACATCGAACTTGAAGCCGGCGAAAAAGTTCCGATCAAGCTCGAATTCGAACATCGGAATTTTTACGATGGACGCATTCGGCTTGAATGGTCCAGTCCCGGCCAATTCAAACAGACCGTGCCGCAAAGCCAGCTGTATCCGGAGAAATAACCGATTCCCGCCAGCACGCCCCGTCCTTTACCCGCCTTTAAATTTTAGAGTCTTATGAAGGAAGATGATATATAAAAGCGTGTATGTTTCTGCTTATTCATTTATTTCCAATGACTTGACGAAAAGCTTTTTTTTGCCCTGCGGATGGTTTTTGGGGTGGGTACACCGCGAATGGCTATGCCATCCCGCGAATAATTTTTATTTTCTTGGGGTGTTTCGACTGTTATCCGCAGTCCGTCCCGCTTCGTGTGGGATCCGAAGGATTCAAATGAACAAGATGCGGGCTGTAAGTCCGCGCCGATTCCCAAAGCATGATGGTGATTGGCCCGGACCTACGGCCCGAAAACCCTGGCCCAACGCATCCGTTTACAAAATACAGGATCCAAAAAAACACAACATTTTGTGGTGGGTCCAGCGAAGTGAATACCCCTATAACCAAAAAAAACGCCACCGGAATGGTTCCGGTGGCGGGTGGATTTTTTTTAAAAACACCCGAGCGCATCCCCGAATTTTCGCAAGGCACAGGAAGGCGGTGCTTCAACTCCGCTCCAGTGCCCCGCGCAGATCGGCGATGAACACCCTGCGGGTGCCGTCCACGAAACCGTTGAACACCACATGCCGTGCCTGCCGGTCCCAGGCGGGATTTTGATCAGGACGCCGTTGTTTTACTTGCGATGTCCAAAGGCGACGAGTCCCAGCAACGCGAGTCCAACCAGTATAAAGGTGCTGGGTTCGGGGATAACGCTTACGGACACATTATCCAGCGTGAAGCTGCCATCGTCGTCGTTGCTGTTTTCCGTGAATTGAGTACCTGCGCCGAAGAAATAGATCGTGTCGAATTCGGTGGTGCCGGGGGAAAGGTGGCTGTAGGAGACGCTGCCACCTCCAATCGAGCTGCTAATGTTCAGTCCTGACGCGGTACGTTCAATTGAAAAAGAACCCGCGGTACTAAGAAGTCCCCCGGTTCCCATATTGGTGTTGGTACCCGTGGCCCGTTGCGTATTCGCAGAACTACTTACGTTTAAGTTATTATCCGATGTTTTTTCGAAGAGCTCGAGGTTTCCTGATTCGTTTAAATTCGCCCAAACCGAATAGCCTCTGTCATCGTTAAAGCCCGCTGCGGAACCGTTTGCGTTGGTATTGTCGGCTGTGACCCGATCCGAATTCGAATCATAGATACCAAAACGAAATCCATCATCACCAGATTTACCCAAAGCACCGATGTAAAATGTGATGTCGAAGTTCAGAGTTAGGGTTTCCCCGATGGCTAGA
>JBBDRC010000220.1:0-22939 GCA_040905625.1 Kiritimatiellia bacterium | reverse complement strand
CAGCATCCAAAATAGACCAATCCTATGCGAAGTTTTAAGTTATACAGTGTACTAGGCCAAAACAAGATTGATTTTTCTGCCTGGCTGATTACGTTGATCGGAGTTTAACCCCGATATCAGGAGATACCAGTATGCGTTTTGACACCATTTGTTTGCACGGCGGAACCCAACCCGACCCCACCACCAATTCCCGCGGGGTGCCCCTGTACCGCACGGCCTCGTATGTGTTTAACAGTTGTGAGCACGCGTCCAATCTTTTTGCACTGAAAGAACTTGGAAATATTTACACCCGCCTGATGAATCCCACCACGGATGTGCTGGAGCAGCGGGTGGCCGCGCTGGAGGGCGGAGCGGCAGGCCTTGCAGTGGCTTCAGGCACCAGTGCCATTTTTTACTCGATCATCAATATCTGTCAGGCCGGGGATGAAGTGGTGTCCGCCCGCAATTTGTACGGTGGCAGCTACACCATGTTCAATGATATCCTGCCGCAGTTCGGAATCAAGGTGAAACTGGTGGACGGCACCGACCCCAAAGCCTTTGACGCGGCGATCACGGACAAAACCAAATGTGTGTTCTGCGAAACCGTGACCAACCCCGGACTGGAAGTGTCGGACATTCAGGCCATCGCCGATGTCGCGCACAGCCATGGATTGCCCCTGATTGTGGACAGCACCTTCACCACGCCCTACCTGCAGCGTCCCATCGAGCATGGCGCGGATATCGTGGTGCACTCCCTGACCAAATGGCTGGGCGGACACAACACCGGGATTGGCGGGGTGATGGTGGATTCCGGAAAATTCAATTGGCAGAGCGACAAATTTCCGCTGATGACCGAGCCGGAGGCCAGTTATCACGGGGTTCGCTGGGCCTATGATCTGCCGGACATGCTGGCTCCGGTGGCCTACGCCATCCGCATGCGGGTGATTCCTTTGCGGAACCTCGGGGCCTGTATCTCCCCGGACAACGCCTGGATGTTCCTGCAGGGGATTGAAACCCTGCCCCTGCGTATGGAGCGTCACTGCGAAAATTCCCTGAAAGTGGCCAAACACCTGCAGAATCACCCCAAGGTCGACTGGGTGCGCTATCCGGGACTGGACGGGGATCCGGCCAGGGAACTGGCCGGCACATATTTGGATGGGAAAGGCGGTTCGGTGGTGGTGTTCGGGGTCAAAGGCGGAGCCGAAGCCGGACAGAAATTCGTGGAGGGTGTGAAACTGCACTCCCACCTCGCCAACGTCGGGGACGCCAAGAGTCTGGCCATCCATCCCGCCAGCACCACCCACTCCCAGCTCACGGTTGAGCAGCAGGTGGAGGCCGGCATTCCCCCCGAAATGGTCCGCCTCTCCGTGGGGATCGAATCCATCGACGATATTCTCGAGGATATCGATCAGGCTCTGACCTAACAATATGCCCACACGATTCACCGCCACCCAGGCACTGCTTGCACTGAATGTGCTGGTGTTCCTGCTGATGGAATACGTCTTGCCGCAAAATGAAACGGTATGGCGGGCCATGCCGTTGTACCTGCCGGAAAACAGCAATTTCCGTCTCTGGCAATACGTCAGCAGCCTGTTCACCCACGGCAGCCTGTCGCATTTGTTCATGAATATGTTCGGGCTGTTTTCCTTCGGCTCCCTCTTGGAGCGGATCTGGGGCCCGAAACGGTTTCTGATCTTCTACTTCGCGGTGGGCATCGGCGCGGGGCTGATCTATTCGGCTGTGAATACCTGGGAGTATCGCTCGGCGGCATCCACGCTGCTGGAGGAGGGCGTTTCCCAATCGGGCCTGGATCAAATCAGGGAAACGGAGGACGTGCGTTTGTTTGCCGAAAAGTTGTATGCACAGCATCCGGAGGTCCTGGACCGGATCGGCTTCGAACCGGTCAAGGAATTCATTTTCACCTACTCGACCCCGGTGGTGGGAGCCTCGGGAGCCATATACGGAATTCTCACCGCATTTGGATTATTATTTCCGAATGCGAAGTTGAGTCTGATTTTTCTGCCGGTCCCGGTGGCGGCCAAATATTTCATCCCGGTCTTGCTGCTGCTGGATTTGTTCTCCGGCATCACCGGATTTTCTATTTTCGGGGGCGGCATCGCCCACTTCGCCCATCTGGGGGGCGCATTGATCGGCTTTGTGCTGATGATGCTGTGGCGAAAGGATTTGTCGCTTCCTGAAATGGACGATCATGGAGTGGTGACCCTGGAGGATGAATCCGGTTTTTGAGCACAGCGGGTACTCAGTAAAGCCTGAATCTTCGCATCAGGCGGTGTTTGACAGTATGAGTGCTATCAGGAGCAGGGTGATCAGGAGGATGGCCAGGCCGCCGGCGGCTCCGTTGAGTCGGGTTTCGGCTTGTTTCAGCCGCTGTTCCATACGGGCGATCCAGGACGGGGAGACGCGGGGGAGGAGGTGAAGAAGGTCGCCGGGAGGAATGTGGAAGGGGAGTTTGGGCTTAAAGAGTGCACAGAGGCCGATGAGGACCAGACCGCCCCACAGGAAAGGATCCGCAGTGAGGACGTGCCGGAGCGGGTAGTGGATGAGGTCGGAGGGAACGGCGAGGGGAACGGCGAGGGGGACGGCGAGGGAGAGGGACCGGGCGATCAGTGGAAAGAGCAGAGCGGCGGCAACGCTGATTCCCCAGGCGAGGGTGCAGGTGTTGAATTTCAATCGCCGCTTTTCGGAGTCCGGGCGGGTGAGGATCAGAAATCGGACGAGGAGGGGAAGGGTGAGCAGAGTGCTGATGCCGATGAGGAGGGCAATGGGGATGTCGCGGGGAAAGGCGGTGTGGTCGAGAAGGGCGCTGACGGAGGATTTGGTGGCAGCGCCGGACAGAAAGGGAATGCCGGCGAAGGAGGCGCAGAGAAGCGCGGTCAGGAGGCGTTTGCCCCGCGTGTCGGGGAGGCCGGTGCCGAGAAAGAGCGCGCTTTTGTGCAGGGAATGAAAGGTGGCCAGCACCAGCACCGCGGCAATGGCCGCCGGGGCGAGGGCGGGCTCCACCATGGCCGGTCCCAGCAGCAACATCATCAACCCCATCTTGCCGAGGCTGGAGTAGGCGAGCAGCGCTTTGGGGTGCGTTTGGGTGAGTCCGATGAGCAGGGATCCGATCATGCTGATTCCGGCCAGCACGGTAATGGTTTGGCCGAGGACGGGCATGGAAAATTCTCCGAAGGGCACCAGGCGAAGCCATGCGAGCAGTCCCGCCTTGATCATACAGCCCGACAGCACCGCGCTGGCGGGCGAGGGGGCGGCGGGATGGGCGAGGGGAATCCAGAAGTGGAAGGGGAAGAGCCCGGCTTTGAGCGCGAACCCAAAAAAAATGAGGGAGATCTGAAAGCGGGGGTCGGGATCCAGAGCCCAGTGGGTGCGAATGGCGGAGAGGGTGGAGGATTCGGCCCAGAGAGTGCCTTTGACCAGGCCGGGAAACACCATGAGTTCGCCCAGCACCACCAGTGCCAGATAGATGCGTCCGGCCCGCAGCGCGGGTGGGGTGCCGGAGTGCACCACCAGTCCCCAGGAGGCGAAGCTCATGAGCGCGAATCCGGTGTAGAAGGTGACTGCATCCGCTGCTGTGGGCAGAAGCAGGTTGCCGGACATGGCGATGAGGAAGGGGAGTGCAAAGGGACCTTTGCGGGGATGATCGCGAAAATAGGAAATGGAATAAAGTCCGGCTGTCAGCCAGCCAAAGGCGGTGAAGATCTGAAAAACCCGTCCGGTCGTGTCCAGCGTCCAGGTGGATTCCATCAGGGTGTGGGTGAGGGTGATGCTTGCTCCTTCCGGCACCAGAATGCCGGCCAGCAGGGCCGGGACGGCCGCGAGGGGAAGCAGATGGAGTTGATGCCTCCGCAATTGCGGAATGGCGGGGAGGGCGGCGAGCAGCAGCGGAAAGAGGGCGGAAAAGGGAAGCAGCCAGGCGGGCGCGGTCATCAGGGAGTTCCTCCCGGACGGATGAAATCACTGAACGGAAGAGGGGCTCCGATGCGGAGCAGGGCATCCGGCAGGGTGATGTACAGCACGGGCAGCAGAGTGGCCAAAGCCAGGAGCATGGCCGGAGTCAGCATCCAAATGGATTGTGAACGGGTGAGGGGCGTGACCGCTTCCCCGCCGCGGGACGGGCCGGAGGGCGGACCGGAGGGCTGCAGCAGTTGTTCAAAGACGCGGAAGAGGTAGGCGGCGGACAGGAGTCCGCCTCCGAGCATGACGACCGCCAATCCCCACTGCTGGGTGTGGAAGGAGGCTTTGAGCATCATCCACTTGCCGATGAATCCGGTCGAGGGCGGCAGGCCCATGAGGTTGATGGAGGCCACCGCGAGAACCATGACCGCGACGGGGTGGCGGCGCGCGCAACCTTTGAGGGCGGCGAGCTGATCGGTGCCTTCCGCTTTTTGCAAATAACCCGCCGCCATGAATGCGGCCCCTTTGACAAGTCCGTGGGAAATGGTTAGATACACTGCTCCCGTCCAGACCAGTCCTTGTCCGGGAGCATCGTGAAAGGTGAGAGCGAAGACCAGAAAGAGATAGCCCACCTGGCTGACGGTGGAGTAGGCAAGCACGCGTTTGAGACGGTGTTGGCGGAGGGCCAGCACCCCGCCCCAGACGATTCCCGCCGATCCCAGGATGCCCAGCAGTTTGGGCAGCAGAAAGGGAGCCAATTGATGAAGCCCGGCAAACCAAATGCGGGTCAACATCACAAACGCCACCGTGACCACCAACCCGGAGAGAACGGCGCTGACCGGGGCGGTGGCGTCCGCATGGGCTTTGGGCAACCAGAAATGCAGGGGAAACAGGGCCGCTTTGATGAGGAGTCCGGCGGTCATCAGTGCCATGCCGGTATTTTTCATAAGGCCTGGCTGCAGTTGGTCGCTCATCAGTTGCAGATCGAGGGTTCCGACCGCATTGTACACCAGGCCCACCCCGAGCAGATACACGAGTCCGGCGATCAGCGCCTGCATTTGATACTGAAGCGCGGCCCGGACCGCGCCGGGTGTGCCCGCGATGAGGATCAGCCCCACTCCGGAAACACTGATGAGTTCGAGGGTGACATAAATGTTGAAGAGATCCTGCGAGAGGAAAAGAGACTGAATTCCGCCCCAGGTCACGAACCACAGCGGCCAGAACAGATCGTTGCGGGTGCGGGTGCCGTCGGGGGAGGGCGGGTAGTAGGCCGCGGCATAGAAACTGATTCCGAGTCCCATGACGGCTGTAAAAATCAGAAACAGACAGGCCATTCCGTCCAAATACAGATCAATGCCGAGGGGGGCTGTCCAGCCGCCGGGGGATTGATGCAGAGGGCCGGCCTGCCAGACCCAGCGGGTGCAGGGGACCACGGCGGCCGCGCAGAGCATGGCCCCGTGCCGTCCGGTCCGGGCCAGCCAGTCGGAGGGGAAGAGAAGAGTGAGCACGCCGAAGGCAAGCGGCAGAATGACCGGTAACGTGAGTAACCAGGGCGACGCGATCACGGGCTGTCCTCCCGGTCGTCCGGATCCGTGTCATGGAGATGGCCGAGCAGCGCCAGCATCAGGGCGGTGGCACTGACAGCCACCACGATGCCGGTAAGGATCATACCGTGGGGCACCGGATCGGGCGGGCCGTCCGGAGCGCGTCGGGCGAGAGCCACCAGCACCAGAAACACGCCGCTGCCAAAAATATTGGAAGCCACGATCTTGCGGAACACGTGTTCTTCAGCCAGTACTCCGCGAAGTCCGATGACGGCGATCCAGATGCCCGCAAGGGTGTATATCAGGGCGGATGACGGCATCACACCGCCCTCTCCGGATCTTCATGCAGCCAGCCGGCGCAGCCCGCGAACATGACCGTGAGTGAAATGCCGATGCTGAGGGTGCAGGCGATTTCGATGAGGAGGATCCAGGTTGCGGCCTGTTCGGTTGGATATGCGAGCAAATTGCCGTATTGCCACATCCAGGCGGCGGTGACCAGAAACAGCGAGAAGCCGAGGCTGAGACCCCAGCGGACCACCCGTCGTTTCAGTCGCAGGGGCCAGGGGGTGGGGCCCAGCAACGTGAGAGCGCCCAGTCCGGAGAGCAGCGCACCCGCCTGAAAGGCGCCGCCCGGCGCACGTCCTCCCACCCAGACCATGTAGGGCACCACCAACCAGAAAACGGGAGTCATCACCCGCATATAAAAGCGGAAGATGGGACCGGGAGGTTTTACCGGAGTTCCGGAGGCGGGACCGGAGAGGGTATAGACGCTGAGGGCGGCGACCAAGAGCACTCCGATCTCCAGCAGCGTATCGTAACCCCGGTAGTTGAGAATCACCGCGGTCACCGGATTTTGAGTTCCGCTTTCCTCCAAATGCGCATAGGCAGGATCGGTGAGCCCGGCGGGTTGATCCCAGGTGTACATCACCACCAGACTGAGCACGGCCCCCAACAGGGCGCAACCGATGGTGACGGGGTATCGTATCCAGGGAGATACGGCGGAGGGAAAAGGGGTGCCGAATCCGGTGCGGTGCAAGGCCGCCAGCAGCAGGGCACCGGTGACACCCGAACCGATGGCCGCTTCGGTCAGGGCGAGGTCCGGGGCATCCACCCGCAGCCAGGAAAGCGCGAGTAACAGTCCGAAGATCATGAGTTGCACCACCGATTCGCCGGGAGTTCGCTGACGAAGGGTAATGATCGCGAGCACGACCAGCGAGAACGCCAGGACGATATCAAAGATCAGACCCGTGGTCATCCGGCCTCCTGCTGTGCGAGATGTTTGCGGCGGATGCGCTGGGCCAGCAGAAATCCCCCGGTGGCGGAGGAGAGGAGGGTGACCACCCAAATCAACAGCAGTTTTCCGATGATCAGCGGATCCGTTTGTTGGAAAACCGCTCCGAGGATGACACAGCCCAGGGCAAGGTTGTCGGCTTTGGCCAGGGCGTGCATCCGGCAGAGGGTGTCCGGAAAACGCAACAGGCCCACTGCCGAGGCGAAAAAGAAAAACACCCCCATGCAGATGAACAGGGCGGAAAGCAGGTCGAACACGATCATGATGCGGGCGGCTCCGATTGCGGGGCGGGAGCCTCGCCGGGATCCACGTCGCCCGCCCCGGGGAGGATGCGGGTGAAGGTGATAACGGTGACCGCCGCCAGCATCGCCATCACCAGCGCCACATCCAAATACCCGGAGCTGCCTTCCACCAGATACAGCAGGATCACCACGGCGGTGCCCACAGTGCCGAAGGACTGAATACCGAGGAGGCGGTCCTCGGCGGAGGGGCCGCGGCAGACCCGGATGAAAGCCAGCAGGAGCGTGCAGAGAATTCCCAGCGCGGCCCATGAAAAGAAGCTCCCGGAACTCAAAACAGCTCCTTCGGAAGGTCTATCCCGAACAGTTTGCCCACCCTGGATTCGAGTTCGGCGAGATCCTCAAGAATCAGGGGATGGCCGGAGAGCAGATGCACCTTGTGCACCCCGTCGACCAGAGACCAGCTCAGGGTGCCGGGGAGCAGGCTGATCATGTTCGCGAACACGGCCCGGGGGCTGCCCGGAGGAAGGCGGGCCGGATAGGTGCAGAATCCGGGGTTGATGTCACGTTCGGGATGGAGGGCGCGCCGGGCCACATCCAGCCCGGCCCGGAAAGACTGTAACAGAAAATAGACAAAAAACGCCGGCAGGGTCCGAAAGTGGATTCGATGGCCGGATTCAGTCATGGAAAGGCTGAACCAGGTAAAGAGCCCGGCGGCGGGAATCCCGAGGACCCAACTGGCGGGATCGTATCCGGTGCAGATTTTCCAAAGCAGCAGCGCAAACACAAACGTGCCGGCCGCGCGAAGCCAACGGTGTCGGGAAAGTTTGTCTGATGGATTCGTGGAACTGTTTTTTTGCATGGTGGAATCTTAAACATGTTTCAGGACTTCCTGCAACCCCAAGTGATCCGGGACTTCAATTGAAATCAGGTGTTGCGGTATCGTGTCGGCTGAAGCCTCCACGGTTAAGCCTCGTAAACGAGGGACTCTGAACGGAGTGCCCGGAATTCCAGTTCGGAGTCCTCCGTTTACGGAGCTTCATCAAGGGCCGTTCACGGCCCGGTGTTTCATCATGAGGGCTTTCCGATAGGTCTCGATGCTCTTGGGGCTCAGGCCGAGGCATTCGGCGATTTGCCGGGTGGTCAGGCAGGGTTACGATATCCGGTTCATATTTTCCTCAAAGGCCGATTAAGGGCTATTTTGATTTTACAGCCGGATTTCGGTGTTTTGCACGAAATCAATTAAACAATTGACAATCCTATCCAAATACTTTGACTGTATTGTCAGAACCTAAGGTGGGTTTTTTGCCGAGTCGGTATTGTCCTATGAATAAATGTGGGTTATAGTTGACAAAAGTTAACAAAATACAGACAGCTTCGGAGGGACATGCAACTCGGTGAAACGGAACCGATCCATTTCCAACATCTCATCAATCACTACCGGAAAGCGCAGGCGGTCATCATTCCCGTGATGTGGGGCCGGAAAACGAAGCACCAGAACGCGCTTCACATCCACCTTCCTGATTCACGGACCACTTGGGTTTATCTGAACCTGGACGTTCGCCGCTTTCAATAAGATGTACCCCTATGTTTCGGAAGATCTATTCGGGGATGCTCCCACCGCCGACCATTTCATGCGGGTCGCACAGGAAGTTTTTAAAACGCCATTTTACAAGACTCTGGGCGATTACATACGTGAGCAACAACCGGGATTGGGAAGTGTCGCAACCCTCCTCGGAGTCGGGCCCCTGGATGCCGATGCGTATCGACGGGCGTTACGGACCTGAGGCTGCAGGCAGAAAGGCGGCATGGCATATACCCAAATCCTGATCGACACCAACAGCTATCTTCGCCTGGCTCAGAATATACACCCACTACTGGGAATTATAACCTGTCCTGCGCATTTCCGAGCGTCGGAACCTGATTTTAGGATGAACAGATATTAATAGCACTGCAGATGCAAACGGCGTTCCGACTGGAAACTATGAGGTCATCACATACAACCTCAGCCCTAATGTGGTCATTATGCATCCGGATAAAAAAGTAGATCTTTGCGCCATACTTTCAGCGCCGATTCACAAATACTTTGAAGGAAAATCTCAGGGGGAGGGGGATTTGAAGTGTTTTGAATCTTCCGTGCGTGAGATTGAGCCCTGAATCATTGATTCCGGTTTTCATCTCATCGATCCGCTTCTGAATAGAGGGCTCACGCAGGAAAAATTCCAAGAACTTTGGTTCTGTGACCGATGAATCGGCACGCAGTTGGCACATTTTACCTGAAATCATTAATTTTGGCCGCGTGGTCTTTGTCAATCTGATCTTCATTATAACGTCTCATCAAATCCTCACCAGTTCCAGCAGGGGTTCGAAGCTGTAGACGGCGGATTGGCGGCCGGCGGCTTCGACACGGGTGGTGAGCAGACCTTCTTCGAGCAGCTTGCGGGTGAAGCGGGAGGCGGTGGGGGCGGGGATGCCGGCCTAACGGGTGAAGCGGCTGTTTTTGAACACGGGGTTTGTAGTACATGGATGCACGACAACCCTGGTTGTGTTGCATGTGGGACGGTGAAATGCGGCACAAAAGAAACGTCACGCAGGATCCAGTCGCGGTAGTTTCGGCGTCCGGCCAGGGAGGAGACGGTGTCGGCATCGCTTGCGCCCATCACCACTTCCATGGCGAGATCCTTAAAGGGAACGGCGGGGTGTTCATCCTCGGCGGAGGCCTCAAGTCCCTCTCCCTGCAGAATGGAGTACATGCGCTGGATGGTGGAGATGCAGACCTGCGCGTCGGCGGGCACGGGCGAATTTGAGCATACGATACACGGCGGTGATGGCGTCGCAGTCAATCTGTTGGGGATTTTGGTTGGGCATTGACGAAAAGTACGCATTTCACAGACGAATGGCAATCTTCTATCCTCATTTCTCTTCAAGAAAATCCGCTTTCGGTTGCGGGGAAGAGATGATAATGGGTGGGGATGAAATTATCTACCCAAGGACGTTTAAAACATGAGTGACTCACAGGATGTATGGATTTTATCAATTCCGGCCCGTAATTTGGGGGAGGCCGAGGGGATTCGGGACTGGCTGGAAAACGCCTGTGACGCGTCGCCGGTGGAGGTGGAGATGGTCGATCAGGCGGTGATCTGGCTGGAGTCCTATTTTGAGAGCGAGGTGGAGGCGAGGTTGATGTACCATGCCTTCCGCGAACAGTTTCCGGGAGTGGAGGGGTTGGTGCGCCATTGCGGGGCGAAGGACTGGACCACATTCTGGCAGCATCATTTTCATCCGGTGGAGGTGGGGGAGTCGCTGTTTATTCTGCCGGAATGGCTGCGTAAGGAGGTCACCCCGCCGGCGGGCAGGCAGACCATCCTGATCAATCCCGGGCTGAGCTTCGGCACCGGAGATCATTTCACCACCAACTTCTGTCTGCGCATGATAGACCGGCTGCATCAGCAGGGTGTGCATCCTGAAAAAATGCTGGATGCGGGCTGTGGCTCCGCGATCCTGTCGATTGCGGCCCGGAAATTCGGCTGGACGAATATTCTGGCGGTGGATTTCGATGCGCAGGCGGTTCAGCAGGCGGAGGAGAATCTGGCTTTAAACGGAATTGAGGACGGGATTACCCTTGAAGTGAAGGATTTGACCCGTAGCTGGTTTGACGAAACCTACCCGCTGGTGGTGGCCAATTTGTATGGAGGCTTGTTAATGGAATTGGCCCCGCGACTGGTGCGCGCCTGCGAAGGCACCCTGATTTTATCCGGCATCCGCACCATTGAGGCGGAGGCCGTGGCCACGATTTTCGCTCAGTTGGGCGCGGTGGAAAAGGTGTGTGAAGCGGATCACGAGTGGTGCGGATTGATGTTTGACTGTTCCGGTTGTCATTTAGCTGTTGAAGGCGACAAAGAAATAGAAATGCCTGATTTCGAGGGACGAGCTAAGAAAATTTGGGGAAAGAAAACCCTGTCCATTGGTGAGGAACTGCTGCAATCCCGGGGAGACTCCCGGTGGTGATCTATGCCGATACCAGTTTTATGGTTTCCCTGTATGGACAGGATGCAAACATAAAAGGACATTTTGCATGTGGCCGCGGCACTGCATCTGAAAGCGGATTTATTTTTGAGTTTTGATCAAAGACAGCTTGGATTGGCTGAACAAACCGGGATGCGAATCGGACCTTGAAGGATTGCGGGCTGATGTTTGATTGTTCCGAGTGTCAGCAGGGTGGGATTCACCACGAAGCCGCGGAGGACACGAGGAATTTTATATTCACCATGAAGGAAACGAATGCAGTAGGTTATGACGAAACTTTTTTATAATTGTTGTTTTGTCCTTTTTCACAGCGCCACCTTGATGCTGCCTGCGCATGAGGCGCTCCCTTTGGATTTTATCGAAATATTGAAAGAGACAAAAGTCGGACCCAACAAGATTTCAATTAAAGAAAAAGAATTTGTCTATACAGCCAATCAAGGTGAATGGATCGCATATCGATTGAAGCCTGAAAAAGATCAAGCAGCTCAGCCAAAGCCGGATGAACAAAGTATACGTGAGTAGATGTTTGATTCTTCCGCGCTTGACGATATGCAGGTGTAAGCCTACTGTTCTTGCATGAACTCTGTCCCCACAACCGATGTTTTTCCCAAGGCCCGCCCCAGTGCATCTGCTGATCAGTCGCGGGCGGCTGAGCTTGCGCGTCTGCGGGCAATGACGGTGGAGGAGCGCATGCGGCTTGCCTTGTCTCTGCATAGGCAGTTTTCCGGTTTGAAGCCGCACAAAGTGGAGTCATAAATGGATATCGAGGGTGATTTAGTGGCTGAGGCGGAAAAAGTTGCGGATCTTGCTGCGGAACAGGGGGTCAGCCTTTTGGTCGTTGGGGCTCTTGCTTTGGCCGCTTATAACTATGTCCGCAGCACCGGTGACGTGGATCTGGCTGGAAATCTGGAGATTCAGGACCTGAGAAGGTTGGCGGAGATTTTTCGAACCAAGGGATATCACGTTGAATTGAGGGAGGCGGACGCACAGGACCCTCTGGGAGGAGTTCTGGATATTCACAGCAACTCCGGTCTGATCCAAATTATCAGTTTCGCCCAAAAATTTCCGGCGGTGATCCGTGATGCCTTGCGCGATGGAGATATGGTCCTGAGAGATCAGAGCCGCTTGCGGATTCTGCCGCTTCCCCATCTCGTGGTGTTGAAGCTGTATGCCGGGGGATTCAAATCCAAGGCGGACATTGTCGAGGTCCTGTCCCGAAATCCCGAGGCCGACCTCGATGCGATTGAGGCTCTTTGTGCGCAGTACCGTATAGGCGGGTTTAAAGAAATCCGCCGGGAATTAGGGCGCGATGCCACGTAACGCAACTTCCTCAACCAAAACTGAGTTCCGGTGCTCGTGTTGATCCCCTTGAATGTGAGCATGGCTTGGATTTTTTGTGACTTTTGTGATTTTTGTGGTTATACCCTTTCCCTGTGAAACGTGTGCAACTCAGTGATCAGGTTGAAAAAGGCGTGGAGGTGAATATGTCTCCGCTGATCGACTGTGTGTTTTTGTTGCTGATTTTCTTTATTGTGACCACGGTGTTTGTGGAGGAGACCGGAGTGGAGGTTCAGAAACCGCAGGCCACGAGTTCGCGGCAGATGGAAAAAAATTCGGTGATGATCGCGATTACGGCGCAGGGGGACATTGTGTTCGGGGGGCGGTCGATTCCGCTGCAGAGCGTGAGGGGGCTGGTGAAACGTCAATTGGCGGACCCGAACACGCCGGTGCTGCTGTTGGCGGATGACTCCGTACCCACCGGTTTGCTGGTGCAGGTGCTGGACGAGTGCAAACTCGCGGGCGCGCAGAGGGTCAGCGTGGCCGCTGAACAGCCTTAGTACTCTGTCACGGAGAAAATATCGGATGAAAAATACAATCAAGATGCCGGAATTCCCAAAGAAATCGAACGTCGAACATCGAACATCGAACTTTGAACGTCGAAATTTTTGGTGTACCACCCGTCTCTCCACACGCATAGGTAAGAACATGCAGCCCGGTGCGCTGTGAGCACCGATTTTTCAACTGTGTCGCCCCGTTGGACCCGGCGAAGTGTGGTGTTTGCGGTGTTGATCACGGTGAGTCTGTATCTTCTGCTGCCACTGACAGAACGGTTTTCACAGATTCCGGAGAATGAGATCACCGTCCGGGAACTGGATGTGGTGCGTATTCCTCCCCCCCTGGAGCCTCCGCCGCCCCGGGAGGAACCGGTCGAGGAATTCCGGATGGATGCCGAGATCCCCGAGCCTCAATTGGTTGAAGAACCCCCACCCAGTGCGCCCATGCCCATTCCATTGGATTTACGGGTTGGATTCGGTGAATTGACCGGGGATTTCCGAACTCAATTCACGGTTGAAGGCGAAGGGCTGGCTTCCGGTATGGCTCCCGCGGTGTTTGAAATATCCGAACTGGATGAGTCTCCCCGCCCGGTGGCGAGGATCAACCCGATCTATCCGCCACAGGCGAGGATGCGTAAAATTGAAGGGCATGTCACGGTGGAATTCGTGGTGGGGATCGATGGTCAGGTCAGTGGAATTGAAATAGTGAACAGTCAGCCTGGAGATGTGTTCGTGCGGGCGGTGGAGCGGGCGGTGGGGGGATGGAGATTCGAACCGGGGCGGCGGGGTGGGGAGGCCGTGCCGGCCCGGGTGCGGCAGCGGATTGACTTTACGTTGGAGTAGGAAGGGAAGTCAGGGGCGGCTGCGCCGCGTCAGGGATCGCTTCGCGATGTCACTTGTCATTTGGGAAAGGGGACTGGGGTCTGCTGACGACTTAGGTTGAAATAATTTTGACGACCTGGTCGCAGAGGCGGAGTCCGTTTCGGATTTGCTCGGGTTCGGGGGGCTGTTTGAGCAGGATGTCAATTTCGTTGATCGGTTTCAGTGCTTCCGGAGGGATGTTGTCGCGGCCCTGCGATCCGGGGTCGGAGGTGAAGTAAATCGACAGTGATTCCTTTGCTTTTTCGAGGGCCGCTGTGAGGTGGGGGCGGGCCTGTTCGACCATGCCGAGGTCGGCGAGGGCTTTGGCGGCGTTGCGCTCACCCTCCGCCGATTTCCAATGCGCCCGGGCGGCTTCGGGATATCGCGGGGGCGGCATGTTCGCGGGCGGCGGGACGGCGAGGGATTCGTACCCGTTTGCGGCGTGGCGGGTCTCCAGCGGACCGTTGAGGGTGAGCAGGCCGAGTTGCTGCAGACGCCGGATCGCGGCCAGTACCTCGGTGCTGATCACTTCCACGGGGTCGGATGTTGACCGCCGGGCGGTGTCCTCCAGATCGCGATATCCGGCACCGGGTTCGGCCACCACCACGGTGGTTCCGTTGGCGCTTTGCTCGATGCCGCGGACGCGGTCGCCGTGTCGGCTGAGCAGGGCGTCGGCCAGGGAGACCTTGGCGGGGGAGGGCGTGTGTGATTCGGAGGGGGCATCGGCCGCTTCGGATTTCGGTTCGCCCATGACTTCCCGCAACCGCTTGATGAAGCTCTCGCGCCCGGGTTTCCCGTCGCGGGCCTCTTTGAAATCCGCTCCGTCGAGCACGGAGTCCGCCAGGGCGGATTTATAAGCCAGCTTGTCGATCATCCGTTCCTCGATCGAGTCGGACGTGACCAGATTCAGCACCCGCACGCTCCGCTTCTGGTGCTTGCGCCAGGCCCGGGCGATGCGCTGCTCCAGTTTGGCGGGATTCCAGGGCAGGTCGAGGTTGATGACGATGTTGGCGTTCTGCAGGTTCAGGCCCACTCCGCCGGATTCCGAAGACAGGAACACCCTGCAGTCGGGATCCTGTTTAAACTTCCGGATGTGTTCGCGCCGTTGTTTTTGTGGAATTTTGCCGGTGTGTTCCGTGTAGCCGATGCCCATTTGCTCCAGCCGTTCTTTGACCAGATCCAGCATGCGCACCCATTCGGAAAACACCAGAATTTTGGCGTCCGGGTCGTCGAGCAACTCGTCCAGGAGATCCGTCAGTTCTTCAAGTTTGGGGCAGTCGCGGCAGTCCTGGTCGAGGATGTAGGGGGAGTCGCAGATCATGCGCATGCAGGCGAGGAGCAACTGGAGCCGTTCCTGCTCCTCTTTGGTCAGCTTTCGGGACTCGGCGATTTTCAACAGCACGCCGAGCTTGTATTCATAGTCACCGTACCGGAGGTGCTGCTCCGGGGTCATGGAGACCCGATAGAATTTCTCCTCCCGTCCGGGGAGGGCATCCTCCACATCCGCTTTGCGCCGCCGGAGCATAATGGCGGTCACCCGACGGTGCAGGGCGTGCAGGTCGCGGGGGACCAAACTTTTTTCGTCTTCGCCGGGGGCCATGAATTCGCGGTTGAAGCGGTCCAGGGTGCCGAAGAGATGCGGGTCCACGAATTCGGAGAGGGAGTACAACTCCTGCACCCGGTTTTCCAGCGGGGTGCCGGTGAGCACGAATGCGTACGGGCTTTGCAGGCGTTTGATGGTTTTGGCGGTTTTGGTGGGCCAGTTTTTAATGCGCTGGGCCTCGTCCAACACGATAAGATCCGGTGCGAAATAGAGGTTGATGTCGTCCACATCGATGCGGATCTGCTCGTAATTGCAGAGCAGATATTCGTGGGGGCGGCGGTACAGCTTCAGCCGGGCGTGACGGGGACCGAACACGGGTTCGGCCTGCTTGCCGGTGAACTGGGCGAGTTGATCGGACCATTCGCCTTTGAGAGAGGCGGGGCAGACGATCAGAACCCGGCGGATTTTGCCGAGACCGCGCAAAAGTTCGGCGGCGGCGATGGCCTGCACGGTTTTGCCCAGGCCCATTTCGTCTGCCAGCATGGCCCGTCCCAGAAAAGCGAGATGGCGCATACCCTCTTTTTGATAGGGATACAGCGGCAGGTTCACCGGATTATCGGTGCGCTTGCCGGCCGCGACATCGGCCTCGAAATTCCGTCGGCACCTTTCGAGTTCTGCACGGTTGCGGGTTTGATCCGCCCACACCGTCATGTGACGGGAACGCCGCACCTGCTTTTGAAGTCGGGGCGGGAGTCCCTCCACCGTTTCGGTAATCCCGGCCAGGGCTTCAGGAAGCGGCCCCACCGACAGCCCTTCGCTGTCAAATAACGGATCCAGGATTTTCCGAAGTTTCGGGCTGGACGTGTTTGAGTGCAGACGGCGGATACGGGGCTGCTCCAGGGTGGTGTCCACGAAAATCTCCTCGACCGACGGCGGCTTTGTTGCCGCCTCGCGGAATTTTCCTTTGCGTCGATGGGTGACGACCTGAAAGACACGTTCGATGTGTTTGCAGGTGCCCAGCCGGTTCATTTGAAAATCCATGCAGCCGCAACTGTTCAGTCGACCGGAGAGATCGCGGATTTCCACTTCGTAGGGCTCGTCCCACTGGGTGGAGGTGACCCGATAGATGCCGCGGAAATCGTCCGCGAGGTCCACCGGAATCACCGAGGCCTTTTCCTCCGCGGCGGTGCGGCGGCGGAATTCCACCGATTCCTCGTCGCTCATGATCGGAGGCAGGGGCGGGAGCTTTTTGATTTTCGGACGTCGTTTGGCGGTTTTGCGTTTCGATTGTGTGGACATGGGCGACAGCAGGTTGATGATGGATTTCCGAATAATCACAAACAGGAACCGAGTGCAAACTATTTTTGGGGGCGCCATGGACCGGGTGCGTCGGCACGATGCGTATGAAAGCCGAGAATCGGTCAGGACCTATTCCCCGACTATCCCGTGTCCGAACTCTTCCACATAAACGCCTGAGCGAATGCGCCGGGTAGAGGGACAGGAACTTCCGCTTGACTTCAGTCCCTTATTTCAACATATTTCCCACATGCCCGTTCGTCTCACAACCGCGAAAACCGCCCCGCGCTCTCTCATCGCGATAAGCGATTTCCTATCCATCACATTCGGAATAACGCCATGCGCGCTGCTCGTCATCCTCGCGCTGGCGGGGTGCGGTTCAGAGAGCCCCTCCGACGCGGGGGATGCCGCGACGCTGAGCGCCTGGGCCCACGCCGGCCGCCAGGCGGAGCGGGAAACCCTGGCGGCGCAGGTGGCGCGCTTCAACCAAACCAACTCCGACATCCGCATCGACCTCACCTTCATCCCCGAAGGCGCCTACAATTCCCAGGTCCAGGCCGCCGCCCTGGCCGGCGACCTGCCCGATCTGCTCGAATTCGACGGCCCCTTCCTCTACAATTACGTCTGGCAGAATCAGCTCCGGCCCATCCGCGGTTTGATTTCCCCGGAAACCTACGACAGCCTCATCCCCTCCATGATCGAACAGGGAACCTACAACGGCGACTTCTGGTCGGTCGGACAGTTCGACAGCGGACTGGGCCTGTTTGCCGACCGGTCCAAACTCGAGGCGGTCGGCGCCCGGATCCCCACCCATCCCTCGGAGGCCTGGACGGTGGAGGAGTTCGAGGAGATCCTCGCGAAACTGGCCGAACGGGATCCCGACGGACAGGTGCTGGACCTGAAACTGAACTACCGCGGGGAATGGTACACCTACGCATTCTCCCCCGCCCTGGTCTCCGCCGGCGGCGGCCTGATCGCGCGGCCAGAGTACGGCACCGCCGAGGGCGTGCTGGACGGCCCGGAATCCATCGGCGTGATGTCCCGCTTCCAGCGCTGGGTGGAGGAGGCGCATTTTGTGGATCCCAACGTGGACGACAACGCCTTCGCCGGCGGACGGGTGGCGCTCTCCTGGGTGGGACACTGGGAATACGACCGCTACCGGGAAACGTTGGGCGACAACCTGGTTCTGCTTCCCCTGCCCGACTTCGGCGGGGGTTCCCGCACCGGCCAGGGGTCCTGGTCCTGGGGCGTCACCCGCACGTGCCCTCATCCCGAAGCGGCCGGCGCTTTCCTGGACTTTCTGCTCCGGGACCGGCAGGTGCTGGAGATGGTGGCCGCCAACGGCGCGGTGCCCGCCACCCGCGGGGCCATCGAACAGTCCGATCATTACGCCGAAGGAAAGCCGCTCAACCTCTATGTGGCGCAGCTCACCGGAGGCTTCGCCGTGCCGCGTCCGCGCACTCCCGCCTATCCCGTGATCACCACGGTCTTCCAGGGAACCTTCAACGACATTCTCGACGGCGCCGATCCGCGTCGGGCCCTGGAGCGCGCCGCCCGCGAGATCACCCGCGACATTGCGGACAACCGGGGATATCCCGACGTGGAGGCGGAGAGATGACCCAGCCTCCCTCACAACGCCACAGGTTCCGGAGGCGCTTCAACCGCCCCGCTTTCGCGGGACCGGTGATGGCCGTGCCCGGCGTGTTGGGGCTGTTGCTGTTTATCGCCATTCCCTTTCTCACCGCGGTGGCGCTGTCTTTCACCAATCTCCGCATGGGCTCGCCCCTGCCCACCGAATTCGTGGGGCTCCAACAGTATCAGCGCATTTTCGCCGACGAGGGATTCCGCCGCGCGCTGATCAATACCGTCCTTTTCGCCGCTGTAATGGTGCCGGTGCAGACCGTCCTCGCGCTTTCCCTGGCCCTGCTGCTGAACCAGGAACTCAAGGGCAAAGCCTTTTTCCGCACGGTGTTTTTCATGCCGGTGGTGTTTCCCATGGCGCTGGTGGCGGTAATCTGGGAACTGATCTACGCTCCCGGACCAAACGGCATCCTCAACTCCTTTCTGGACCTGGTCTCCTTCGGCACTCTGGGGCCGGTCGACGTGTTGCACGATCCGGCACTGGCCCTGCCGGGCATCATGCTGCTGTCGCTCTGGCAGGGGGTCGGATTTCAAATGGTGGTGCTGCTGGCCGGTCTGCAGTCCATTCCCGGGGTGCTCTACGAGGCGGCGGCGGTCGACCGGGCGGGAAAAATCCAGCAATTCCTCCATATCACCCTCCCCCAGCTTCGCAATGCGCTGATCTTCACCGCCCTGGTCACCACCATCCTCGCCTTCCGGGTCTACGCCCAGGTGGAGATCACCACCCGGGGCGGTCCCGTCGATGCCACCACCACGGTGATGTACGAGACGGTGCGCACCGTGTTCGACCGCCAGCAGGTCGGCCAGGCCTCCGCAATGACCGTGGTCTTTTTCTTCATGGTGCTGGCGGTGACGCTGATTCAGCGGGCGCTGGTCAAACAGGAGCGGGAGATCGCATGAAATCATTCCTGAAACATCTCGTCGTCGCCCTGGCCGCCTTTCTTTACGCCGGCCCCATCCTGTTTATGGTGGTGGGCAGCTTCAAGCCCGACGCCGACGTGTTGGCGGAGGCCGGCAGCATTCAGGCTCTGCTGCCCAGCGAGGTGACCATCCAGAACTACGTGGACGTGTTCGAACGTGTGAACTTCGGCCGTTTTTTTCTTAACTCCCTGTTTATTACCGGCAGCATCGTAATCTGGGGCCTGTTCGTCAACTCTCTGGCCGGCTACGCATTCGCGCGTCTGCAATGGAAGGGGCGCGACGCGCTGTTCCTGCTGGTGGTGTTGCTGATGATCCTCCCCTACGAGGCCATCGCGGTGCCGCTGTTCTACCAGGTCAGCCTGCTGGGCTGGCGGGACACCTATATCGCGCAGATCCTTCCCTTCGTGGCCAACGCGTTCTCCATCTATCTTTTCTACACCTTTTTCCTCGGCCTGCCGCGCGAGCTGGAGGACGCCTCGCGGGTGGATGGCGCGGGCACCCTGCGGACCTTCTTCGAAATCGTGGTGCCCAATTCCAAACCGGTATTCGCCACCGTCACCATCGTCACCTTCCTCTTTTTCTGGGGCTTCTTCCTTTGGCCCCAGATCGTCACCAGCGGAGAACGTGTGCGTCCGCTGCCGGTCGCCATCGCCACCTTCCACACCCTGCCTCCGCTCAAGTGGGGCGACATCCTCGCCTTCGGGGTGATGATGGTGGCGCCGGTGCTGATCGTCTTTCTCGTCCTCCAACGCTGGTTTGTTCGCGGCATCGCCTCCACCGGCAGCAAGGGATGAACATGTTTTCAAAAACCACGCGAACACCCGCCCCCCGTTTTGTGGTTCCATCCTCCACCTCAAACCCCCGACTTCCATGGCCACTATCGAATACCGAAACGTGAAAAAAGTGTTTGGCGACGACACCGTCGCCCTCGAGGATTTCTCCCTCAAGGTCGAAGACGGGGAATTCGTGGTCATCGTCGGCCCTTCCGGCTGCGGCAAGTCCACCGCCCTTCGCATGCTGGCCGGCCTGGAGTCGGTCACCGGGGGCGAGGTGCTTATCGACGACGAGGTGGTCAACGACCTGACGCCGCAGGAGCGCGACATCGCCATGGTCTTCCAGAATTACGCCCTCTATCCCCACAAGACCGTGCGGGCCAACATGGATTTTCCCCTGCGCATGATGGGCATCGAAAAAGAGGAACGCGAAAAACGAATCGCGAAAACCGCCGACATCCTGGACATCACCGACTATCTGGACCGCAAGCCGAAACAGCTTTCCGGCGGACAACGCCAGCGCGCCGCCATGGGCCGCGCCCTGGTGCGGGATCCCAAGGTCTCGCTGCTGGACGAGCCGCTGTCCAATCTCGACGCGAAGCTCCGGGTGGAGATCCGGGCGGAAATGGCGGATCTGCAGGAGAAGATTGGCCTCACCACCGTCTACGTCACCCACGACCAGGTGGAGGCCATGACCCTCGGACACCGGGTGGCAGTGCTCAGCCAGGGGCGGCTCCAGCAGTGCGCGCCGCCCCAGGAAATCTACGACCATCCCGCCAACCTCTTCGTGGCCACCTTCATCGGCAGCCCCCGCATGAACGTGTTCAAGGCCACTCTGGGCCGGGAAAACGACGGCTACACCCTCTCCTTCGGCGACCACATCCTGCCCTTCCAATCCGGACGGCCGGGCGACGACACCGATCAACTGGAGGAACTCATCGACAAGCCGGTTCTGGCCGGATTCCGGCCCGAGGCCTTCTGTCCGGCCGACGAGGTGGACGAATCCCGTCGGATCCAGGGTAAAGTGGAGAACGCTGAGGCTCTGGGTCACGAACTGATCGTTTACTTCGACGCCGGGGTCGAAATTCACCTGCCCCCGGAAGTCCAGGCGCGGGAAAAAGACGAAAGCCGTCGCGGCAAACAGGAGCGCGCCCTCGTCGCCCGCCTCCCCTCCGCCCGCCCCCCGAAATCCGGCGACGACATCACCCTCGGCCTGAACACCGATCAGGTCTACCTCTTCGACCCCGACGGACGGGCGCTTTGAGGAAGGAACCATAAAATCCAGTACTCAGTAAAGCATAAATCTTCGCATAGGACTGGTCATATCGTTCATAATATATCTTTTTTTAAAAGGATATTCTCAAATTCTCCAACCCTTCGGGCCAATGCCGGGTCGTCGCCGTTTGATTGTGCCATGTACGGTGCGCAATGACTCCGACAGCGATTCCGCTAATCAGGCTTATGAGGATCTTTGTTTTCATTTTTCTCTAAGCCAACGATCAGGCTGTGGGACGCGAAGCGTTCTCACCAGCCGTTTGTTGAGTGTCGTTATTCCGCTGCGTGGGCCAGGGTGTCATGGACCAGCGCATTCAGGCTTTTCCGTTCCTTTCTGGCCCGGATGGCCAGCATCTTGTGGAGTTCCGGTTCAAGCCTCAACATAAATTTTCCCGAATAGGGTTTATCCGGAGACTCTCCGCGTTCCTCGCAAAATTCCAGATAATCATCCACGGATTCCTCAAACGCTTTTCGCAGTTCCTGTACGGAGGATCCCTGGAAGGTCACGACATCACGGAGGTTGATGACTTCGCCATGAAAAATGTTCGCGTCGTCGTCAAACTCAACCTGTCCAACATATCCTTTATATTCCATCATGATATCACCTCGGCTTCGGTTAAAAATCTTCTCATCGAGCTGACGGCGCCTTTGTCCGTTACTCTTTCCGGATGAGGCCGATGGAAGACGGCGCGAACCCCATTCAAGTGGATTCGCACCCGTGAACCGCGACCTTCCGTAACCTCGCCACCCAGCGCAATGATCAGTCGCTCGATATCCCTCCAAGGAATATCCGACCGTTCAGGTCGTTCGTTAATCCTGCTAAGGGTACGTTGGTTTTTCTTATTCATTCAGTCTAAATGATACCATGTTCCGATACCAAGTCAAGCGACTTACGTTCATTTCTCCCCACTCAACGTCGTCCTGACCGGACGGAGGTACGACGTTCGGTCTAGGGGCATTTCTGACTTTTCTGTCTTTAACGCAACATTTTTAAAACCGGCCGCATGGAATTCATTCATAAATCTAACCATTCTGTGGTGAGGTATATTCGGGTCTACGGTAATCACCACTCTGTCTTTTTGAGAAAACATTTTCAGCTTACCTTGAATGTCCTCGGCTGCGATTTCTTCACCCTCGAATTCAACCCCGTCTAAAGTAACTGCAAAATGAAGAGTATTCACCTCAGTTTTTTCGATAGACTGAAGTCGCTCCTTCAGTGCGACAAGAACGACTTCCTGCCTTTTAATTTCTTGTTGAAGCAGTAAAATTTCATCATCCGTCGAAATTTCCGAAGCGGCAAGAGGGATCGACATCAGTAACCAGAGGCTGGCGATGGGTATTGAAATATTGATCATTTTCGTTTTCTCCTTTTAGGTGTGGATTTTGATTTCAGAACGTCACAGTCCACCGGACCGAGTTTACGAGGTTCGGTGCGACTGCTGGTGTATGCCCGGCATGGGCGTGAACTTATGAGGTGAAAGTCCTCTGTACATAGAACGATGAAAACAAAAGTACAAGCCAATGGCAACTGCGTAATCGCGAGATTGGGTGGGAAAGAAGCCGGATGGCGAAATCGCGAGCCGATGAACAAGAAGGTCCTAGGAGGCCGAGTGCGTGGGGCGAGTCTGCACCAGAGGACGAAGCCCTGTCGTTCAACGCATACGGTAAAGGATCCGGTTGCGCGAGGAAGGTTCACGCCCTTACCTGCCCGCAGTGTCTGCGACACAGTCGCTGCAGGCGGGTCCGGGGAGACCTCGGTGCCGCAAGGAGGCCGAGGAGTCAGCCGAGGGCATAGTAGTC
>JBBDRC010000219.1:0-3849 GCA_040905625.1 Kiritimatiellia bacterium | reverse complement strand
GGATCAGTTTCCGGTCGGGTTGGCTTTCATCCGGACGTATCTGGGTGATCCAGACCTCCTCCGGCAACCGATTCTGTATTTCATCCAGAATATTCACCCACACCGCCCGTTGGTCGATGACATGCTTCAAGCCGCGGACTTCATTTTCCACAGACGCGAATTTCTGTTTTTCGGCCTCGATTTTCTGATTCCATCCCTCCAGCTCACTCACATTCGACTGCAGTTTGTCCAGATACTTCTGATGCGCGGACACCCGGGTGGAACCATGCCAGCCCCAGACCGCCAGCGTAAGCACGATCAGCACAAAGCAAAGCGTGAACACCCCCTGCTTCTTGCGGAATGTCCGCTCCCTCACGATGGAGGGCGGAAGCAGATTCATTTGCATCACCGCCGCGCCGGTTTTATGCTGCGCGAGGCCCACCACCTCCGACAATAAATGCCAGTCGTTGTTGATCTGCTCGGCGTCCACCTCCGGACCGATCCGCACCGATTCCAGCGGGTTCATATACTCCACCGGAATATCCAGTTTCTCTTTCAGAAACAAATCAAAATAGTTCATGACCACGCTGCCGCCGGTCAACAGCACCCGCCCCGGGGGTCTTCCGTGCTGCTGGCTGCGGTAGGAATTGATGGAACGGCTGATTTCAGCGTGAAGCCGGGTCATGGAGCCCCGGATACATTTCGACACCTGATCCGCCTCTGGATCCTCCAGTGGTTCGTAGGCGCCGCCCAGCGCCACCATGGACACCTGCTCCTTGAGAGCCTCGGCCTCGCCGAACTCCAGGGAAAAATCATTGGCAATGGATTGCGTAATCGAATTCCCGGACACCGGGAAACTGCGGCTCCACACCTGGTTCCCGTCCACAAAAATCACGCTGGTGGTTTTCGCCCCCATGTCCACAATCATCGTGCACCCCTCCGCATCCGGATAAGAGACCCGATAGGCATTGTAGAGCGAGGCGACCGAGATATCCACCAGTTCCGTCTCCAGCCCGCAACTGTGCACGGTCTCCGCCAGATCCTCCACCACCTGCTGCTTCACCGCCGCCAGCAACACATCCATATCCCCTTCTTTTCCGGGAAGGATTTGACGGTCCCACACCACCTCGTTCAAATTGGGGATATTCTGTTTGGCCTCGTATTCCACCACCTGGGAGATTTTATCTCCGGACACCGGCGGCAGTTTCACATACCGTGAAAACACATGCATCCCGGAAAGCGACAGCATGACCGCCCCGGGTTTAATCCTCAGTTCCGCCATCAACTCCTGCAGCGCGGTTCCGGTGTACACCATCCGGTTGTTTTCATCCGAGGGATCGATACCGACCGCGCGGATTCCATATTTCACCAGTTCCAGTTGATGGTCTTTTGTGAGCTGAAATTCAGCCAGTTTCAGGGTGCTGGCCCCGACATCCAAAGTAAGTATTCGTTTTGACATAACGTGCGTCCCGTCCGGGGTCAGGGTTGGATGGTCGGGAGGCGGTCATGTTCGACCATCATAAACGGAGTTTCCTTCCTGGAAAGCAACGGGACCGCATTGGGGGTTTCCTTGGTCCACCATTTGCTTTGCGCACTGTTCTCGGGATTCGCCTTCCCGGCGGCGGGTTCCCCGTTGATGGTCACCACCACGGCGGAATACGTTGGTTTTCCGTAGCGGGCGAAGGTGTTCGGGTCCAGAAACACATCCGCCAACATGCGCCGGGCCTCGGGAACATTGATATAGGTAACACTTCCGCTGAACAGATTGTTCTGTTTGGCCCCCTCCGGCAAATCGGCCGCATTCCCCTGCAGCACCACATAAAAGGTAAAGGTAATCTCATCTATCCACTTCGGAGCGGTGTCATATTCCGCATACACCCGCAGCCATTCGACCCGTCCACTAGTGCCGGGGGGGGGGCGCAAATTCCGCACCGAAACATTATAATCCGGCGCACCCACCGCTTCGGCGGTCACTCCGCGCAGATTGATCCACTCGGACACCGCCGGAGCCCTTTCCTGAGCCTGAACACACAAGGAGGAAACCCCCACACTGACGAAACCGATAAATGCCGCTAGTCCTGCTTTTGAAATCATGGTGTGCCTCCGGGAGATGGATGAATGGGATAGATGAATTGAATAAACATGAAGTGGTGTGGAATGTACCGGATAGAATAGTCAAAGGTCAACCTCTGAATCACCTATATTTCAAAAACTTTTGTGAAAAAACGCGGAAAATCGCTTCAACGCCGCTTTCGGGAGGTATGATGACTGTTTATACCCCCGATTCCACCCCCGACATTTCCACTTCCTGCTTTCCTCTCGCGGAACAGTACCGTAACCACTGCCGTCGCACCGGGGGCGGAATTGCCGAACCCGAACCGGCGCTCGATCCTTTTTCCGAGCGCCATCTCCACTGCGTGTGGTACGATGACCGCCTGCGCCCCCGGGATCTGTGCACCGGGCGGGGGGAGGAGGTCCACATCCTCCATCCCGGGCATTGGAATCTGGAGCGCGGACCCGATTTCCTCGATGCCGAATGGTCCGTGGGCGGACGCCGCATGAGGGGCGATGTCGAAATTCATATCCGGCCCATGGACTGGAAACACCACGGCCACCCACATGACCCGGCCTATCGCCGGGTCCGGCTGCACGTCTGTTACGAACCCGGTGAACTCCCCCCCGGCCTCCTTCCCGACGCCTGCGAGGAGGTGGCGCTGAAACCCCGCCTGGATCAACGCTCCCACTTCTTCTTCGATTCCATTGATCTGCATGCCTATCCCTGGCAGCAACAGGGGGAGAGATCCGGACTGCGGGCTCTGTTTCGCGACAAATCCGAAGACGGGAAGGCCCTCATGCTGGAGGCGGCCGGACAGGAACGCCTCCGCCGGAAATCCCTGCGCATGGCAAAGGTCATTCAATCCGTCGGTCCCGAACAGGCCCTCTACACCGCCCTGCTCCGCGGATTGGGCTACAAGCGGAACGCGGACGTCTCGGAACGCCTCGCGGGCTGCCTCCCCCTCGCCCGGTTGACCGGCCTGGCGGGAACCGATCCCCGCACCGCCTACGCCCTGATGCTGGGATGCGCCGGTCTGCTTCCGCTGGAAACCGACCCCTCCGACTCCCGGCTCTCCGCGCGGGATCTGTGGGACCGCTGGTGGCCCCACCAACTGCGCTTTCACGACAAAGCCCTGTACGCGGAACACTGGCGGCTGGACCAGTGCCGGCCCGGAAACCATCCCCGCCGCAGACTCCGGGCCGCGACCCACTGGGTCTGCCAGGCCGGCGAACCCCTCCATGGCTTTCAACTCCGCCCCGGCCAAACCGAAAGTGACTGGATCCGTGCCTGCATGCGCCATCTGCAGGTGGAGGAACCCGACTCCGGCCCCCGCCCGGCACACCTGATCGGCCCCATGCGGGCGGGCGCCCTGTTTCTGAACGCGCTGGTTCCCTGGCGGGTGTGCACCGGCGGAACTCCCCCCGATGCCGACCTCTGGTCTCACCTCCCCGACGAAACCATGAATGCCAAAACCCGCCGTGTCGCCCACGTCCTCTTCGGCCCCGACCAGCACCCCCGCCTTTACAAAGGCGGCCTCCGCAAACAGGGCCTCCTCCAATTCCACGAGGACTTCGGGTTGTAGGGGGGCGGCGGAGCCGCGTCAGGGGCGACGGCGACGGAGTCAAACCACGCGTTCCGCGTGGCAAGCTTTGAGAAAAAAGACTCAACCTCCTAACGCAGATTTTGTCCGCAACCGAAAAGACCAAGGACCACGGATGGCTTTGACCAACCACGGATGTTTCGGCAGGGGGTTCCGAGAGAAAAAGGAAAAGGATTCCCAACGGATGGCTTCGCCGTCCAACGGATCAAGACGA
>JBBDRC010000218.1:0-3861 GCA_040905625.1 Kiritimatiellia bacterium | reverse complement strand
GCCTGCTGGTGGTGGCGATGATGGGCGGGCGGGTGATCCCCGGTTTCACCCGCGGTCGGATTCCCGGCGGGTCCGTCCACACCTTTCCCAGGATTGAAAGATTGGCGGCGGCTTCGCTGATTCTCGCCGCCGCGGGCCACCTCGCCGCCTGGCCGCCGGTCGTCCGCTTCGCGCTCTTCGCCATCGCCGCCGGGGTGCACGCCTGTCGGGCGTCGGGCTGGTTCACCCCGGAAATACGGCGTGAACCTTTGTTGTGGATTCTGCATGCGGCAACTGCCTGGCTGGTGCTGGGGCTGCTTCTCCACACCCTGTCCACGTTCGGATGGGTGTCGCCGCTGCTGGCCCGCCATGCCTTCGGAGCGGGGACGTTGGGGAGCATTTGTCTCGGGATGATGTGCCGGGTCACCCTCGGTCACACCGGACGCTCCATTCTAAATCTTCCCCGGGGAACAGTTGCCGCCTTTGCGCTCATCCAACTCGCGGCCGCGCTCCGCGTCCTGCTGCCCCTCGCTTTACCCGCCGCCACGCTTCCGGGCATCCAGCTCTCCGCCCTCTGCTGGATCGCCGCCTACGGGGTTTATTTCATCCAATACGCCCCCATGCTCTTTCTTCCCCGGGTGGACGGGAAAGACGGATGATCACACTGGCTCAAACGCGCAGGCGGGGTCGGCGGCATCGAAATCGCCGGTGACGATGTAGGCGCGGGCGCGGGAGCCTCCGCCGCAGAGTTTCAGAAATTCGCAGCGCGCGCACTTTCCTCCCACCCCGGATGCGTCGCGGGTGCGCAGGAAAAAGGGATGATTACGGTACAACTCCCCCGGATCTGTCTTCCGTGCGTTGCCACAGGGAACGGTGAGATAGCCGTTGGGGCTGACGGCACCCTGATGATCAATAAACAGCGTGCCCCGCGCCGCGTCGGGACCGGTAATGCCCTCCACCGGATATCCGTGCTGACGCGCATAGCGCTTCACCTGGGGCGCCTCGCAGATCCGCAATGGAAAGGGGAGTCCTTTTCGAATGCTGAAAAAAGCCCCGAACAGGTCCTCGATTTCCTCCGCCGTGCACAGGGTTTCCCGCACCGCGCGGCCCACCGGGATGGCGGGCGTCCATTCCCACCCCGCAGGATCCAGTGCCGCCACCCGTTCCGCCAGATCATTCAGTTCCCCGTGATTCCAAGGGCCGATCAGCGTATCGATACACAAGTCCATGCCCAGCGACCGAATCTCCTCAGCGGCGGCGAGGGCGGTCTCAAACGCCCCCGGCACGCCCCGGAATCCGTCGTGGGTGGCGGCGTCGGGTCCGTCCAGCTTCAGCCCCACCCTCCGGACTCCGGCGTCGCGGAGCGACCGCAGACGCTCCGGGGTCAGACGGTCCGTATTCGCGGCCAGCACACCCACCGACATCCCCCGCGCCCGGCGAATCACCTCCTCCAGATCGGGCCGCTGCAGAGGATCGCCCCCCACCAGCCAGAACTCCTCCGGTTTCAAGGCCGAGATGCGATCGATCATCCTGCCCGCCTCCGCCAGCGGAATCTCCACGGTGTCGCGGCAGCGGACCGAGGCCGCCCGGCAGTGCAGGCAGGCCACCTCGCAGGCGCGGGTCACCTCCCAGCACACCCGCTCCGGCCGCGGGGATATTTCCTTCACCGCTTCGAACCTGCGGCGGACCGTTTGCGATTTCCTTTTTTACCCGGCCTTTCCCCCAGCCGGGCCAGATTCTGGCTGGAAAACATCGCCATCAGATCCTCCCGCATGGCCTTCCATTGGTCATGGAGTGCGCAGGGATTTTTGCCTGAGCACTCCTCGAATCCAAGCACGCAACCGCGCAGAAACCCTTCGCCCTCCAGCACGTCCACCACCCGCAGCACATCCAGTTCCGAGGCGGGAACCGCCAGCCGCACCCCCCCGGAGACCCCGCGCGAGGAGACCACCAGCCCCGCCTCACCCAGATCCTGAAGTATCTTGGTGAGAAAATGAAAGGGAAGGTCGAGCTCTTTGGAGATATCGCGGATAGACACATTTGCGTTTTCCGCGTCGCGGGCGGCCAGATAAAGCATTGCCCGCAATCCATGATTGCAGCGTTTGGAGAAAATCATGGATATTCGGATATATTACTCTGATTTATTTGCAAGTGGAAATTCGTTGGTCAATGGAAAATATAGCCGATCCCGGGATTGGAAAGGGTACCGAAAGAAAATTCCAGGAAAGGATTGCAAACCCGACTAAAAAAGTCGTACTTAGGCCTTTGACATTCGATAGTTGTGATGCATATAGAAAGTAAATGATATCATAGGCAATGCTTAAACTTGGAAAACAAACTCATTATGCGCTGGTCGCGCTGTTTCATCTGGATCGGGTTGATCCCGGATCGAGGGTGAGCACGCATGAGTTGTCCGAGAGGTATGACATTCCGGAGCCCCATCTGGGCAAAGTGCTTCAAAAGATGTCCCGTGCGGGTTTGCTGGTGGCGGTCAAGGGGGTCCAGGGGGGCTATGAATTGAACACCTCTCTGCGCAGTCTTGAACTGGGAGATTTGATTATGGCCCTTGAACAGGCTCCCCGCCGGCGGGGCGCGACTCCGCACACGATTCTGAATGCGTTTCCCTCCTGCTACATGCAGGGGATGGTGCGGGAAGTCGAGAACCGTGTGCTCGATCGTCTCCAC
The DNA here is from genome assembly GCA_040905625.1 of Kiritimatiellia bacterium. Taxonomy (GTDB): domain Bacteria; phylum Verrucomicrobiota; class Kiritimatiellia; order SS1-B-03-39; family UBA6053; genus UBA6053. The sequence goes on along the minus strand of JBBDRC010000218.1, from coordinate 1,197 downwards.
CACATCCGTTTGAATGAATTAGTAACCGAAATGGAGGTTCCGGAGTTTCCGGCCGTTCCAATGGAGATGTCCTTATGAGTGAAGTCGCTTTTTCTGAAGATGCGGTGCGGGGTGCGCTGCGGAACGTGATCGACCCGGAAATTCAGTACAATATTCTGGATCTGGGTCTGATTTACTCCGTGAAGTTGCTGGAGGACAAAACGGTGGGGGTCGAGATGACCCTGACCTCTCCGGCCTGTCCCTTTGGTCCCATGATCATTCACGATGTGCGGGAGTCCTGTCTCTCCGTGGGCGCGGAGGATGTGCAGATCGATCTGGTCTGGCAACCGCCCTGGAGCCCGGAGCGGATGAGCGAGGAGGCGAAGCTGGATCTGGGGTTTGATCTTTAGAGAAGTCAGAGGTCAGAGGTCAGAGGTCAGAGATCAGGAGATAGGAGATGGAAGATAGGAGATAGAGATCGGAAGGAAGAAGTCAGAGGTTAGAGGTCAGTCGGTAAGAGGTAAAGGTCAAGTGGATGAGATGATTCCACTGCCAACTATCAACCAACAACTAACAACCAACAACTATCAACCAACAACTAGCAACTATCAACCATCAACTATCAACCATCAACCAACAACTAACAACCAACAACTAACAACTAACAACTAACCGCGTGATTTCCGCTCCGCTCCAAAACGCGGGCTGCGCCAACCATCAATTTTTTTAACAATCAAAACAACCACAAAACACATGGCATATTTAGAAATCAAAAACCTGCACGCCGGCATTGGCGATGTCGAAATCCTCAAAGGGGTGAATCTGGAAATCAATAAAGGCGAGGTGCATGCGCTGATGGGTCCGAACGGATCCGGCAAAAGCACCTTGTCCAGCGTGATTATGGGACATCCCTCCTACGAGGTCACCGAAGGGGATATTCTGCTGGAGGGCGAAAGTATTCTGGAGATGGACCCGGACGAACGCGCCCGCGCGGGCCTGTTCCTGTGTTTTCAGTATCCGGTGGCCATTCCAGGCGTGAGTATTTCCAACTTCCTGAAAAAAGCCATGGATGCGCGTCATCCAGAGGGGAAAACCCCCTCCGGTCCCTTTCTGAAGGAAATGAGGGAGAACATGGCCTATTTGGATATGGACAAGAGCTTCGCCAACCGGGGGCTGAATGAAGGCTTCTCCGGCGGCGAAAAGAAGCGGATGGAAATT
>JBBDRC010000217.1:0-3921 GCA_040905625.1 Kiritimatiellia bacterium | reverse complement strand
CCCGATTTCCCGGCCTGGCCGGGGTACAGCGCATTCTCGCCGTCTCCAGTTGCAAGGGGGGCGTCGGCAAATCCACCACCGCAGTCAACACCGCCCTCGCCCTGGCCCGCTACGGACTGCGGGTCGGACTCCTGGACGCGGATGTATACGGCCCCAGCCTCCCCACCCTGCTCCGCCCGGAGGAAACCACCCTCTATCAAAGCGAAGAAGGTCTCATACAACCCCTGGAGGTGCTGAATCTCAAAGTGATGTCCTTCGGGTGGATCGACCCCGAGCAGAACCGGGGAGCCGCCATCCTGCGCGGTCCCATGGTGTCCCAGGTGGTCAGCCAATTGGCCACCCGGGTGATGTGGGGCGAATTGGATTACCTGGTCATCGATTTTCCGCCCGGCACCGGAGACATTCAGCTCACCCTCACCCAGCAGTTGCCCATTGATGCCGCCATTATCGTCACCACCCCCCAGAACCTGAGTTTTGTGGATGTGGTCAAGGGTATTCAAATGTTCGACACCGTGAAAGTGCCCACGGTGGCGGTGGTGGAGAATATGAGCTATTTCCAGTGCGGCTCCTGCGGCGAAAAACAGCGTATTTTCGGCGAGGGCGCCCGGGAACGGCTGATTCAGCAGTTCGGATTCCAACACACCTTCGAGGTTCCCCTTGATCCCCGGCTCTCGCAAATGAGTGACGAGGGCACCCCCATGATTGCAAGCCTGCCCGATGATCCGATCTCTCAATTGTACTACGAACTCGCCGAAAAAGTTCACGGCGAAATCACCCGTCTGCAACAGGAGAATCCCGGAATCCCCACCCTCAGTTACAATGTGGGCCAGAACTGTGAGTTAACCTACCCCGACGGACGCATTGTTGAAATCCCGCCACTGGAGCTGCGTTACGCCTGCCGCTGCGCCGCCTGCGTCAGCGAATACACCGGCGAGCAGCTGATCCAAAAAGAGGATCTGGATCCCGATGTCTATCCCACCGAAATCCTCCCCGTCGGCCAATACGCCGCCAGCGTGAAATGGAGCGACGACCACCGATCCTCCATCTATCCCTACGATTACCTTGAGGAAAAATTTGTTACTTAAACCTTCGGCATCTTCAGCCACTTCTGCTTGCTCTGACTGCTCTTGACCACGGTTTCGATAAAGGCCATGCCACGCACCCCGTCGTCGATGCCCGGAAAATCCTGTTCCAGTTTTGATGGATTCTTCCCCGCCAAACGGGCCTGCAGACAATCGGCGTAATTGCGGTAGAGATTGGCGAAAGCCTCCAGAAAGGCCTCGGGGTGACCCGCCGGCAGTCGGCAATTGTGCAGTGCGGCCTTGCTCAGCCAGGAATTGTTTCCACCCGGAGTCAGAATCTGCAGGGGTTGATTCAGATGATACAGAATCAGCTTATTCGGCTCCGCCTGCTCCCACTTCAAACCGCCCTTGGTGCCGTAGACCCGAATGTTGAGTCCGTTCTCCTCGCCCACCGAAATCTGGCTGGCATGTAGAATTCCCCTGGCGCCCTTTTCAAAGCGCAGCAGCACATTGCCGTCATCATCCAGCTTGCGACCCGGCACAAAGGTGCCGAGATCCGCGCACAACTCCGTGATTTTTAACCCAGTGATATATTCCGCCAGATTTTCGGCGTGGGTGCCGATGTCCCCCATGCAACAGGAGATGCCGGCCTGCGCCGGGTCAGTGCGCCAGCCCGCCTGCTTCTGCCCGGTACTTTCCAGATTTGTGGCCAGCCAGCCCTGAGGATATTCCACCACAATCTTTTTGATGTCTCCCAGTTTGCCTTTTTGAATGCGGTCACGGGCCTCTTTCACCAGCGGATAGCCGGTGTAATTGTGGGTGAGACCGTACTGCAATCCGGATTTTTCCACCAGCCGCTTTAATTGACGGGCCTGTTTGAGATCATAGGTCGCCGGTTTGTCCGACATCACATGAAATCCTTTTGACAGGGCCATTTTGGCCACCGGGAAATGGGTGACATTCGGAGTCACAATCGACACAAACTGCATGCGCTCCTTCTCCGGCAACACCGCCTCCGCCTTGAACATTTCCTCATAGCTGCCATACACCCGGTCCGACGGAAGCCCCAGAGATTTGCCCGATTTTTTGGACCGCTTCTCATCCGAGCTGAACGCGCCGCACACCAGCTCAATCCGGCCGTCCAGCCGCGACGCCATCCGGTGAACCTCCCCAATAAACGCCCCTTCTCCTCCCCCGACCATTCCCATTCTCAATTTTCCAGTGCTCATAATTTCTCCTTACGTTTCGGGTTTCGTTGATTTCAGTCGCAAAGGTGCAGTTTCACACCCGGCATGTCTTTATAGTTTTCCTTATGAAGGCTTCTTTCCTCAACCGTCGCAGCCAGCACATCCTGATTTGGGAGTAAATCTGTTTTGTAGGTCTCCGTAAACTCCGCCACACTCTGCAAGCTGCCTTTAGGAGGCACCAGCCTGAGCACCACCTTGGAAAATGAATCCTTGGTGTCACTTTTCCAGGCCTTCAACCGCTGATAGGCCTCTTCATCCAGAGTAATTGTTTTCATAATTCAGAATATATTTACTTCGTGTGTTCGTGTCAACACGGGCACACGGTAATCACATCAAAATTCGTATTGCAACACCATGGCAAACACCACTTGCCAAGCATTCGTGTCCATTCGCGTCCATTCGTGGTTTCCTTCTTTCAACCCGCTTCCTACAGGGAGGATTTTGTCCTACCCCTGAAACCAGCTTTTCAAAAAGGTCCCGTCTTTCTGGATCGTCCGGCCGTCGATACGCAGTTCCCCGCCTTTGCGCAGATCCTTGATCATGTCCCAATGCAGTCCGGACTTGTTTTTGCCGCCGGTTTCAGTGTAGGACGCTCCCAGCGCCAAATGAATGGTGCCGCCGATCTTCTCATCGAACAGAATGGTTTTGATAAAGCGCTGAATCTTGAAGTTGGTGCCGATTCCCAGCTCTCCCAGACGGCGCGCGCCGGGGTCCATGTCCAGCATCCGACGCAGAAAATCCTGATTCTTGGTCGCGGTCGCCTCCACCACTTTGCCTTTTTCAAACACCAACCGGATCCCGTCAATCTCCCTCCCCTGATTCACCACCGGAAAGTCATAGGCGATGTATCCCTCCGCGGAATCCTCCACCGGCCCGGTGAACACTTCACCCGAGGGCATATTGTGGGTGCCCGCCGAATTGATGAAAGTACGCCCGTCGATGCTCATTTTCAAGTCGGTTCCGGGCCCCACGATATGCACATCCTTCGCACCCTCCAGTTTGGAAATCAGTTTGTCCTGCTTCTTTTTTAAATCCTGCCACGCCCTCACCGGATGATCCTCGTCGGAAAAGGTGGCGGAATAAACAAAATCCTCAAAGTCCCGCAGACTCATCTCCGCATCCTGCGCATAGGCCTCGGTGGGGAACAGAGTCAGGGTCCACTTTTTCTTCAGCAATTTGTTTTTCAGCGGACGCGACGCCTTGGCCAGGCGCGCCTGCAGATCCGGCTCCACGCCGGTGAGCGCCCGGGTGTTACGGCTCGAATAAATAGCCGCAGTGCCGGCCAGTTTGCCCACAATCGCCTGGTCCGCCGGACTTATTTCGTCAAAATGATGCGCATGCCCGGAGCGGAACACCGATTCCGCCGCCCCGTCCGGCATCATCCGCACCAGCGGCCAGGCGCCGGCCCTCAGCAGTTCCTCGTGCAGAGCCTCCACCAGCGGCGCCGCCGCCGTGGTGGCATTGATGGCAAATACTTCGCGCTCTTGAGCGTCCAGACAGTATCCCGCCATGGTGCGGGCCAAATTTTGTGTTCGTGGATCCATGCCGCGGATCTAAAACCAGTCTGCCGACTTCCGCAAGGCAAAAATGGACTGGACATTGCGTATTATAAAGGAGCGCCGATCTCCGCATCGGCGGGTACAAGGGGTCTT
>JBBDRC010000216.1:0-3936 GCA_040905625.1 Kiritimatiellia bacterium | reverse complement strand
GCAAAAAGGCGGGGAAACCGCTTCCGGTGGAGATCCCGGGGGTGGAGTCGCTGCGGGGAGTGGACAGCCTGTCCAATAAGTTTCATCCAGAACAATAACGTCAAAATTTCGCTGGTTCCGGTTTGCAGAGTCCATGGGTATGGTTTAAGTGACCACGCATGAGCAACCGCCTCACCTACTCCTCCATCTCCGAAAGCCCCGCCTGGACCCGACTGGTCCTGCCCTGCATGCTTCTGGTTTCAGCCATTGCACTGCTGAGCATACCGGATTCAAGGTTCTTACCTCTCACCAATCTGACCGCGATCCCATCGCTGACACTGATTTGCCTGATTTTGGTCGCTCTCAGCGCCGGGTTGAATCAGCAGACCCTCCCCGAAAAAGCCGCAGAGGGCACCAAAGCTCTTGCCACCGCCATAGGCGGACCTCTGGTTCTGGTGTGTCTTTCCCCCTATCTGGCTGTGTTTTCTTTCGAAAGTCTCCTTGGATCGGGCCTGATGCTGGCGGGCTGGCTTTTCTTTCTGAACGGCAAAAACCGATCTCACGTCTGGTTGCTTGCCTCCGGATTGTGTGGCGGTCTGGCCGTCTCTCTGGATCCTTTGACTCTTTCGGGTCTGATTCCGCTTGCGCTCTGGAATATCCTCCGCATTTCCCGGGGACCTAACAAACAAGCCCTCCCGGGGCTACTCTGGTTACTTGCCCTTACCGTTGGATTTACACCTCTTTTCCTGAGCACCATTTCGATAGCCTCCCCCTATTTCGGATCGTTTATTTTGGCTCCCCTCCCCCACAGTCTCGGACTCGTCTGGCAGCACCTGCCCATCGCGGCCTGTCCTTTTCTGCTCATCGGACTGCTGATCGCCTTTCTTCAAAAGCAACCTGTGGTGCTGGGTCTTTTCCTCGGCACTTTTCTTCTACGCCTGTTGTTGACGGGATTTCGACCATTTTCCGCACACTCCGTTGATCCGGGTTTACTGCTTCCCGCCATCTGGGTCACCGCCTACGGTGTCCTCCGCGTAATGCGGGGAATTGAACAGGGAATTCGAAACGTGAACGCCTCCAAAGCCAAACGTTTTCCTTCACTTGCTACCCTTATCTGTGTTCTGGCTTTTGGCGCCTGGGCGCTCAATCAACACCTGAATGTCTAAGCAATGGACGCTTTTTTACGAATTCCCGTGGACCTTCAGTGGTTAACCCGTATGTTGAACCTATGATTGGATCCTTTTTACTGACCACCGTCCGCGATGTCCCCATCCGGATTCATTTCACCGCGTTTTTTCTTCTACCCATACTCAGAAACGTGGTGCCCTCGCTCTGGATTGCTCTGCTCTATTCCCTGATCATTCTGCTCAGCGTCACCCTGCATGAACTCGGTCACACCGTGGTGGCTCAACGCTACGGGATACAGGTGCGGGACATCATCCTCACACCCATTGGAGGCGTGGCCCGGCTCACCGGCATCCCGGAAAATCCCCATCACGAAATCCGAATCGCCCTCGCCGGACCCTATGTCAGCCTGATGCTCGCCTTAAGCGGTGCCGCCCTCTGCTTCCTAAGCACCTTCACCGGAATCGGCCACCTCTTTGCCCTGCTTTTCATGTTTACCGCCGTAAACACCATGCTGTTGCTGTTCAACCTGTTGCCAAGCTTTCCCATGGACGGCGGTCGGGTGTTGAGGGGATGGCTCAGCCAAAAAAAAGGTGCTTTGGAAGCCACCCGAATCGCCTCCCAAATTGGAAAATACATGTCCATCGGATTTATGGTTATCGGCATCTATACTGAACGTTATTCGCTGGCTCTTATCGGAGTATTTATCCTGCTCTCAGGAGGCTCCGAATACCGGATGATGCGACTGAAAGCCTGGCAGGAAGCCCAATTGGGTGTCGACAGCCTCAGTCCTGAACCCGAGTTCACCGCCGGCCCGCCCCCCTACACCACCTCCTCCACCTTGCACGCCCCGGAAGGTTTTCCGGGCGATCTCCTGTTGACCTTTCGCGACCTCTATCAGGAAATCCGCCGAAACAGCATCACGCGCTGAGCAACAATGCCCGCAAATCGTCCGGCAAGGGGGCTTTTTCCAATTGCCCGCCACTTTGCCGACAACACACCGTTTTCATTTCACCAAACGCCGCCGGATCCGAAACATTTTTCTTCCGGATCTTCCATTTCCACAGGATGGAGGATTTTCCCAAGTGTCCCGGATACAGATCCACGCTTAGGGATTCAAAGGGAAAGACGGGACGATTGAAAGTCGCCTTATATTGAACCCGGGGCCAGCGAAAGGTGTCCTGATTCAGCATTTGAATCGGGTATCCCGCACGCTCCAAAAAGGAATGCTCCGCCTCCTCGACAAAGCAGGCGATGCGGGAAAAATGCACGATTCCCGCCGCATCCGTGTCGGAAAATTGGGCAATGCGTTTATAAGAGAAAACAGCCATGCCCACTACATGGCCTAATACGAAAAAAATTACAAACCTGATCTGTGAGAGTTTTCTATGAGGAGGATTTTGTCAGCAGCACCTCAATCGCCTCGGTAAGCTCTTCCGATGTCGGTGTGGTTTTTGAGCGGAAGCGGCGCTGCAGCACCCCGTCCGCATCCACCAGAAATTTTTCAAAATTCCAGCGGATATCCCCTTTGAAATCCTCATTTTCCGCCGAGGTCAGGTAACCGAACAACGGGTGTTGATCCGCCCCTTTCACCGACACCTTGGTGAACATCGGAAACTCCACCCCGAAGCGGGCGGAACAGAATTCCGCAATTTCCTGATTGCTTCCCGGCTCCTGGCCCCCGAAATTGTTGGCGGGAAATCCCAGAATCACAAAATCTTTTTCTGCGTAGTTTTTTTGCAACTCCACTAAATCAGCGTATTGCTTGGTGAACCCGCACTTGGAGGCAGTGTTCACAATCAGTAACACTTTGCCTTTATACGCGGAAAGATCCACCTCCTCCCCTTGAATCGAATTCAGGGTGAACGCGTGCACAGAGGTTTCATCCCCTTTCAGGGATGATGAAAACAGGAAAGATAGAAAAGAGATCATAAGCAGTTTCATAAAAGACTCCAATAGGGTTCCGGAACCAAACGTGCCCGGTTGCAACAACCTTACACGCTACTGACTGAATATACAACACCGCCTGTCATTTCCCCCATATTTGATTTGCGTCTCGCGCTTTCTCCTGCCAAGGACACCGCCAACCAATTTTGATCACAAACCTAAGGCTTACTTCATGATTTCCGCAGTATCTCTCACCATGCGATATGGTGAAAAAACACTTTTCGAAAATGTCAGCGTCAAATTCCGCGCCGGCAACCGCTATGGTCTCATCGGAGCAAACGGCTCCGGAAAATCCACCTTTATGAAAATTCTCTCCGGTCAACTGGAGGCCTCCTCCGGAGAGGTCGCTCTCGACACCGGCTGCACCATGGGATTTTTGCGCCAGGATCACAACACCTTCGACCGGGAAACCGTGATGAACACGGTGTATCAGGGCGATGAAAAACTCTGGAAACTTCACCTGGAGCGCGAACACCTCTATACCGCCGCCGAACTCACGCCCGAAGAGGAAGAGCGGATCGGCCTTATTGAAGAGGAATTCGGGGAGGCCGGCGGTTACACCATGGAAACCGATGCCGCCAAAATGCTTGATGGACTCGGTCTCCCTGATGAGCAGCGCGAAGACGCCATGGAAACCCTCCCCGCCGGACTCAAATTGCGGGTGTTGCTCGCCCGGGTTCTTTTCGGAAAACCGGATGTGCTCCTCCTCGACGAGCCCACCAACCATTTGGATATGACCAGTCGCGACTGGCTGGAGAATTTTCTCCAGCAGTACACCGGCACCGTCATCGTGATTTCGCATGACCGTTTCTTCCTCAACGCCGTTCCCACCCACATCGCCGACCTGGATTACCAGGAAATCCGCATGTTCACCGGGAACTACGA
>JBBDRC010000215.1:0-3955 GCA_040905625.1 Kiritimatiellia bacterium | reverse complement strand
CGGTCACGTAGACTTCCACCACGTCCCCGACTTCAAAGGCGTCGAAGTTCTGCAGTTTGATTCCGCATTCCTGTCCGTTGCCCACTTCCTTGACCTCGTCCTGGAAGCGTTTGAGAGTGGAGATGGTTCCCTGATAAATGACATCTTTGCCGCGCAGCACCCGGGCTCTGGAATTGGATCGGATGCGGCCGCTGGTGACCACGCAGCCGGCCACATTGCCTTTTTTGCGCAGTTTAAACATGGCGCGGATTTCGGCGGTGGCGATGACCCGTTCGTGCTGAACCGGCTGCAGCAGACCCAACATGGCGGCGCGGACTTCGTCGATCAATTCGTAGATGATGTCATAGAGGCGGATTTCCACCCCGTCGCGCTTGGCGGCTTTGACCGCCACGTTTTCCTTCGGCACATTGAAGCCGATGATAATCGCGTTGGAGGCACTGGCCAGCAGCACATCATTTTCGTTGATGGGTCCAATGCCCTTGCCCACAAATTTGAGGCGCACTTTTTCGCTTTTGATCTCCAGGAGGGATTGCACAATCGCCTCCTGACTGCCTTTGACATCGCTTTTCAGCAGGATCACCAGTTCCTCGACATCATCGAGGCCGGCCTGGGCAAACAGATCGTCCAGGGACGCTCCGCGCTCGGGTCCTTTCAGGGAATCCATCCGGTTCTGCTGCTTGAGTTCTTCGCTGCGGTTGCGGGCATCTTTTTCGGATGGCAACACTTCGAAACGGTCACCGGGAGTGGGGACATCGCTGAGGCCCATTAATTTCACCGCGTGGGAGGGGCCGGCGGATTTGACTTTGCCGCCGACCGGAGGAATCAACGCCTTCAGTTTTCCGTAGGTTTCGCCGCACAGAACCACATCGCCCTGATGCAGGGTCCCTTCGGTGATCAGCACGCTGGCGGTGGCGCCCATGCCTTTCTCCATTTCGGATTCGATGACGTACCCGACTGCCGGAATAGAGGGGTCGGCCACCAGTTCCAGAATTTCCGCCTGCAGCAGGATCATTTCCAGCAGGGTGTCGAGCCCTTCACCGGTTTCGGCGCTTACGGGAACCGTGACAATTTCGCCCCCCCATGCCTCGGGGGTGAGGTCCGCCTTCTGCATGTCCTGATAGACCCGATCCACATTGGCGTTGGGCAAATCGATTTTGTTGACCGCCACCATCAGTGTGACATCCGCATCGCGGGCGTGTTTGATGGCCTCCACGGTTTGCGGTTTGAAACTTTCGTCGGCGGAAATGACAATGACCACGATATCGGTCAGGTCCGCGCCGCGGGAGCGCATGGCCGAAAATGCGGCGTGGCCGGGGGTATCCAAAAAGGTGATTTCCTTGCCCTGAACTTCAACGGTGTAGGCACCGATGTGCTGGGTGATACCACCCGCTTCACCCGCAACCACGTTTGCTTTGCGTATTTTGTCCAGCAGAGAGGTTTTTCCATGGTCGACATGCCCCATGAAGGTGACCACGGGGGGGCGGGTAAGTCCACTTGCGGAATCCTTTTTGGATTTTGCAGTGGCACCTCCCTTTTTGACATCCTTCTCTTTTTTATTTTTATTTTTCTTTTTCTTTAGAGCGGATTTGTCCTCTCCGGAGCCCGAAGATGTTCCATCCGCGTCACCGGACGCACCCTCTGCGGGGGGAGGAGGAGGGGGAGCTTTGGGTTTGGGTTTCTGGGTCAGAACCTCAAAACCATGCTCTTCCGCCAGTTTTTTAGCGGTATGTTTGTCGATGGTTTGGGTGATACTGGCGAAAACCCCCATTTTCATCAGGGAAGCAATGAGCATGTTGGGTTTGAGATCCAACAATTCGGCCAATTGCTTCACCACAATACTGTCAAAAATTTCAATCTTGGTGGAGACCGGCTCTTCAGGTTCGGGCTCAGGTTCGGGTTCCGGTTCAGAAACGGGGGCTTCTTCAGGAGCTTCCTCTTCGGGTTTGTCTGATTCACCGGCAGCCGGGGCGGGGCTTTCCACCCATTCCGGAGCTTCACCGGTCGCCGCCTGAGTGACGATGATCACCTGTTCATCGGTAAGCACACTGAAATGGGTTTGCACTTCAATGCCTTCCATCTCAATTAGTTCGATTAATTCCTTATTGGGAATCTCCAGTTTTTTGGCCAGTTCAAATACTCTCATAAAATTTTATTCACTACTTCCGAATTGCTTTTCATAGGCCTTTTCCGCAGCAGTTCGGATTTCTGCGGCGGCGGTGGCGTCAATGGTGTCTCCGTCCGCAAGATCAGTGACTTCGGCGGCCAGGATCCCTTCCAAAGTGAGGAATCCGTTTTGTACCAATGTCAATGCCTGTTCCTGGGTGATTCCGTCAACGGCGGCCAGACTTTCGATGGCCATGGCCACGCGTTCTTCAAATGTAATGTCGCTCTCATCCCGGCTGATATCGATTTTCCATCCGGTCAGTTTCGAGGTGATACGGGCATTCTGTCCCTTCTTGCCTATGGCGAGAGACAGTTGGTCCTGATGGACTTTCACGTAAACAGTTTGGGTGCGTTCATCCACTTCCACCCCGGAAAGCTCGGCCGGTTGCAGGGAGTTGCGCACGTAGGTTTCGATATTTTCGTTCCATCGCACGATATCGATTTTCTCACCGCCCAGTTCACGCACGATATTTTTAACCCGGATACCGCGAAGGCCGACGCAGGCACCCACCGGATCCACTTTGGGATCCTGGCACCACACCGCCACTTTACTACGGAAGCCGGCCTCCCGGGCGATTCCCCGGATTTCCACACTGCCTTCGGCGATCTCGGCGACTTCAAGCTCAAACAGGCGGCGCACGAAATTGGGGTGACTGCGGGACAGCAGGATTTGCGGTCCGGAAGCCGGATTCGTAACGTTCACCACGTAACAGCGGATGCGGTCATTGATATTGTATTCTTCGGTGGGAACACGCTCGCGCTGGGGGAGAATGCCCTCACCCACACCCAGGTCAACGAATACGTCACTCCGCTCGATGCGGCGGATGGTGCCGGTGGCGATATCGCCGGCCCGGTCCTTGTGCACCTCGTAAATTTTATCTTTTTCCGCGTGGCGGATATGATGAAGAATCGCCTGTTTCGCCGTTTGAGCCGCGATTCGACCAAAAGTCTGCGGATCGATGTCCTTTTCGATGACATCGCCAACCTGTGCATTCGGATCTTTATCGCGCGCATCGAAAATCGAGATTTCCTCATCGCCATTTGGAAATCCGTCCACGACTTTCATCTGTTTCCAGGCATGGATCTGCAGGGTTTTGCGGTCCACTTCCACCCGCAGGTCGTTTTGAGCATTCATCCCTTTGCGGGAGGCCGTCATCAGGGCGTGTTCAAGCGCGAGAATGAGGGTTTCACGATCAATACCCTTTTCCCGTTCATAAAAGTCAATTACGGCCTGCAGTTCAGAATTCATGTGTTTAACCTTTTCGATACACTTAAAATGATGATTCATCTCCATCCGGAGACAAAAAAGAGTGGATCAAGGACCCACTCGCTCCGACTTCCAGATGGTAACGACACTAAGAAGTTACCCTACCCGTTCCCTCACGTCAACGATGTTTTACGTCGGAGCTGTCCTTTTTCGTGTAATTTCAGATCTTTACCCGTACAAAAAGTGAAAATGTGTCAAAAATACCGGTTTTCAGGTCCCCCTCTGTCGTTTGAATTCGACGTACGACCCCGCGTCCAAGAGCAGGGTGATAAAGGCTCTGGACCAGACGCATGCGAAGCTGCCCCACCAGATACCCAGTTCCACGGGGTGAAGGTGATGCATGAGAAAGGGAGTCAGCAGAAGGGGGGCAGGCAGTTGAGGATAGAGTCCACTCTTTTTATGCGTTTAAGTTGGTTTTGAATGAGTTGTCCACTCCCCGCAGAGATTCCACCCCCGGGATCTCCACCGGCAGCGGTTTCCCCGCCTTTTTGCGCTTCGGACCGAAGCATTCCCTATACTCCCGCA
>JBBDRC010000214.1:10610-23573 GCA_040905625.1 Kiritimatiellia bacterium | reverse complement strand
GTTTGAGAAAGCCCCCGACCAAAAAGCGGTCGGGGGCTTCAGCCCCTGACCAAGAGGATTCAAGAACTAAGCTCGCGTTCTAAGCTTGCGAAAGTGTCTGGTTCTTTCTAGGGAAGACTCATGGCTTCGGTGAAGAAAAAAAATACGAAAACAGAATCGGGTGCAGGACGCACAGGTCGCAGACAGATTATCGGCATTGTGCTGATCGGGCTGACGATTATGCTGCTGTTCAGTCTGTTTTCGTACAATCCCTGGGATATTTCCAGTCTGCAAAACCCGCCGGTAAAGCCGGCCACCAATTTTATTGGCTGGTTGGGCGCGAGGGCGTCCTATCTGTCGTTTCTGCTGTTCGGCATTGCGGCATATGTGTTGCCGGTGTTGGTGGGTGCGCAGGGGGTTCTGTGTATGTACGGGGAGGAAATCCGCCCGGGGATGAAGGTGAGCCACAAGCTGGGGTGGATGGGCATGTTACTGCTCTGCGCGGCCTGCGCCATGGAGTTGATGCAGTTGCCGATGAATCCGCTGGTGGATCGGTTGAACATACCCTACGCGGGCGGAGCCCTCGGACATTTGCTGGGCTCGAAGATTCTTATCCACCTGCTGGGGGACATCGGCACCACTATCCTGTTGGCGGTGGTGATGTTGGTTGCGGCGGTCTGCCTGTTTGACTTTCAAGTGAAGGCGCTTTTCCGTGATCCGCGCGGGGTTCTGGGACCCCTTTTCGGTCGGTTGCATCGATGGATGGTGCCGCCGGATGTGGATGATGACGGAGACGCTCTTCCTGAGAAAACGCCGAAAAACAAACGGAAGGCGAAAAAAGAGGAGGTCAAAGAACCGGAAGATGTGTTTGTTCCGGCCAGCCGCATGGATTTTCCGGAGGATCCGGAGGATTCCCAACCGCTGTTTCCCGAGCCGGATCCCGAACCGGATGACGAGATGCCGGATCCTTCCATACCGGTGCCGATCCCGGAGCCGCAGTTGTCTGAACCTTCTGTATTCAAACCCGGGGCGAAAACCGAAGGGAAAAAGGCCTCCAAAGCGGATGTGGATGAGGAGTTGAACCTGCCGGCGGATGCCGGGGCGGGAACGCATCAGGCGTGGACCCTGCCATCGCTGGATTTGATGCAGGCGACCGCGGCCAAGGTGCAGTCGGATGGTGTCCGCGAGGAATATCTGCGCAAGCTGCTGGAATCGACTTTGAAGGAATTCGGGGTGGAGGCCCGGATCACGGATGTGCAGCGGGGACCGGTGGTCACCAGTTTCGAGGTGTTGCCCGCGGCCGGGGTCCGGGTGGAGAAAATCGCGGCGCTGAGCAACAATCTGGCGTTGGCGTTGAAGGCGGAAACCATCCGGGTGCAGGCACCCATCCCCGGCAAGGGGGTGGTGGGGATCGAAGTGCCGAACAATAAAAGCACGGTGGTGCTGGCCCGGGAGATCCTGGAGAGCAAAAACTGGGCGCAGGGGAAGGATTGGCGCAAAGGCAAAATTTCGTTGCCGATGATGCTGGGGGTGGATGTAAGCGGCAACTATCTGGTGGGGGATCTGGCGGATATGCCGCATGTGCTGATCGCGGGGGCGACGGGATCGGGGAAATCGGTGTGCATGAATTCGCTGCTGGCGGGTCTGCTGATGTCCCGGACTCCGGATCAATTGCGACTGATTCTGGTGGATCCCAAGATCGTGGAATTCACAGCGTTCAGGGATTTGCCCCACTTGGTGGTGCCGGTAATCACCGACCCCAAAAAAGTGGGGCTGGGACTGCGCTGGGCGATTACGGAGATGGAGAAGCGGTACAAGCTGTTCGCCAAATGCGGGGTGCGCAACATCAAATCCTTCAACAACCGGGTGGTGGCCAAGCAGGGCGATCTGTTCGGGGTGGACGATGAGGAGGATGAGGCTGTGCCGGAAACCCTGCCGTATATCGTGGTGGTGATTGACGAATTGGCGGACCTGATGATGGTGGCGCAGGCTGAAATCGAGAATTACATCGCCCGCCTGGCCCAGCTTTCCCGTGCGGTGGGGATTCACATGATTCTCGCGACCCAGCGGCCCTCCGTGAACGTGATCACCGGAACCATCAAGGCCAACTTCCCCGCCAGGATCGCTTTCCAGGTGGCCCAGAAAACGGACAGCCGCACGATTCTGGACGCGATTGGAGCCGACAAGCTGCTGGGGAAAGGGGACATGCTGTATCTGGCTCCCAGCAGTTCGAAACTGACCCGGGCGCAGGGGGCCTGGACATCGGACGAGGAGATTAATGCCATTGTGGATCACTACAAGGATCAGGGCAAACCGGATTACGAGAACAAGGTCACTGAAAAAATCGCCAGCAGCGCGCCTGAACTTCCTGACCAGGAGGAGGAGGACGAACTGGTGACGCAGGCGGTGGAGGTGATCCGTCAAACCCGCCGGGCTTCCACCAGTTCGCTGCAGCGGCGGCTGCGCATCGGCTACAATCGTGCGGCCCGGCTGATGGATCAACTGGAGGAACAGGGCATCATCGGCCCTCCCCAGGGATCGGAGCCGCGGGAGATTCTGATTGATCTGGACGGGGAAGTTCCCCAAAACACAGAAGAGGACGAAGAATGAATGCTGTCGTGAAAACCCCGGGACAACAGTTGAAGGAAGCCCGCGAGGAAGTGGGGAAAACCTTGAGCGAGTTGGCGAAAACCACCCGGATTGGCGTGACGCAATTGCAGGGACTGGAGGCGGATGACTATTCCAAAATCCCGGCGCCCATGTATGTGCGTGGTTTCCTCAAATTGTATGCAAAGGAATTGGGATTACGGCCCGAACCGTTGATCGACGTGTACGAACGCATGCAGCGAGGGGGGGCTCTGCTGGAGAAACCCGATGAACCCGCAGCACCGGCTCCGGTGGAAGACGATCCGGGATTCCCCGGGACGGATCGTCCTGACCGGAAACCGCCGTCTGTCAAATTTCCCGCGATCAAACTCCCCGGGTTTCGGCTTGATTTGCAGACTCTCCGCTCCAAACTTCCAGATCCCGCACAGATTCTGAATCATGAGACTCTCCGCTCCCCCCGGGTGCGAATCGCCGCGGCGGGGGCGGGGGTGCTGTTGCTGCTGATCGTGGGACTTCGGTCCTGCGGGGAGGATGCTCCGGCAGCGGAATTCGAAGTTCCGGAAGTGGAGGAACCTCTTCTGAATCCGCCGGACCCCGTTTTTTTTGAATTACCCGGAAGCTATCAATAACCCGTCCCTTATGAATATTCCCAACCAACTTACCTGCAGCCGATTTGTGCTGGCGCTCTTGTTACTGCTGTGTCTCAGTTTTTCGTTCCCGTATGCCAAGTCGCTCGCACTGGTGCTGTTTGTCATCGCGAGTGTCACGGACTGGCTGGACGGCTGGCTGGCCCGCACGAAATACGGAGTGAGTTCCTTCGGGAAATTGATGGATCCGCTCGCGGACAAGGTGCTGGTGACGGTGGCGCTGGTGTCGTTTGTGGAGCTTCGCTTTGAGTTGGCCTATCCCGCCAGCCCGCTGGTGCCCGCTTTTCTGGTGGTGCCGATTCTGATTCGTGAATTCATGGTGACCGGACTGCGGCTGTTGGCGGTGGAAAAAGGGGAAGTGATCTCTGCGGGCCCCATGGGAAAATGGAAAACCGCATTGCAAATGACCGCGATACTCTTTACATTGCTCTGTGTAGCGGTGGTGGAGGATTTCCTGGACGGCATCGACCCGGAGTTGCTCACTTCCATTGAATACACCCTGCATTGGATCATCTGGACCCTGATGGCGGCCGCCACGGTCCTGACCTTGATTTCGGGCGGCGAATATTTTATCAGACATCACAGCTTATTTACCTCGGACTCTCATGAAAGTACTTAAACGATTATCTATTGTGTTCCTGTTGTGCCTCGGATCGGTTCCCGGGCAGACTCCTGTGCAGACTCCTGTGCAGACTCCCAGGCAGACTCCCGTCTCCGATGCGGAGGAACTGGCCCGCGAGATTGGCGCGACCCGCGAATCGCGTCCCAGTGTGGATGAGATGACCAGCCGTCTGGATCTACAGCAGATCATCGACAGCGGCGGGATTATCTTTTATGTGCTGGCGGTCATGTCGGTGATAGCGCTGGCGCTGGTGTTCACTTTTTTCTTTTCGCTCAACCGCCGCCGCATTGCCCCGGTCTCCTTTGTGAGGGAGATTGAGTTAAGTCTGAAAAACGGTGATTTCGAGGAGGCTAAAAAATCCTGCAAGAGGAATTCCTCCCCGGTGTCCGCGATCACGTTGAGCGCGCTGGATTATCTGGACCGGGCCGGCGAGGACGCGGATTCGGATTTGCTGCGGCAGGTTGTGGAGGGAGAAGGTGTCCGGCAGGTCGGGCGATTGCAGTCGCAAATCACCTATTTGATGGATATCGGGGTAATTGCGCCTATGGTGGGCCTTCTGGGAACCGTGATGGGTATGTTGAAATCATTCAGCGGGGTGGCACTGAATATGGCCCAGGCCCGTCCTGAAGTGTTGGCGGACGGGGTGTCGCAGGCGTTGGTGACCACGGCGGCGGGCCTGTTTGTGGCCATTCCCTCCATGATGTTTTACTCGCTGTTCCGGGGACGTCTGGCCAAACTGACCGCGAATATCGAATTGGTGGCCGCAGACATTGTGACCACGCTTGCGCATCGGAAAAGCAAATGAATTTCAGCAACGATAAGAGCACCGCAATTCAGTTTCAACTGGCGCCCATGATTGATGTGGTGTTTTTGTTGCTGTGCTTTTTCATGACCACCACCTTGTATTCGCAATGGGAAACCGAAGTCGATATTACGCTTCCCACTGCGGACACCGGAGAAAACCTGCAGCGAATGGCGGGTGAGATCATTATCAATGTGTTCGAGGATGGAAGTTATGTGGTGAACGGACGGAGGCTCCGCTCCGGGGAACTGGGAGAATTATTGTTACGGGTGTCCGAGCTGTTTCCGGGTCAGCCGGTGGTGGTGCGGGGAGACGAGGATACGCCCTATCATCACATCATGGATGTGATGGACCGCTGTCGTCAGGCGGATATTTTCAACATCAGTTTCGCCACGGGAATCCCGGAGTAAACCGCCGATGGGTATGAAGTTTCCATGGCTGATTTTGTGTGCGGTTCTGACCTCGTTTCAGACGGGGTGGGGGCAATCAGGTCTGTCCGACGCGGAACAGCAGCGTTTGGCGGACGGGTTGTACTCCAGAGGCCTGTACGACCTGGCGCTGGTGGAGTATCAAAAGCTGATTGACCGGGATCCTCCCCCGGAGACGTTGGATGTGCTGTTGTACCGGGCGGGGGAAAGCGCGGGCCGGGCCAACCAGCCCGATGCGGCCCGCCGCTGTTTCCAACGGGCGGTCGACGTGGGCGGACACGGTCTGCCGGCGCAGCGCTCGCGCTATCGGCTGGCGGACATGGCGTTTCAGGCGGGAGATATCCCCGGCGCGGAAGCGTTGTTGAAAGAGATTATGGCCAATGAACCGGATGCGTCCATCGAAGCGCCGGTGCGGTATATGCTGGCACAGGTGCTGGAGATGCAACGGAAGTTCTCCGAATCGCTGCGGGCGTACAAAGCCTTCATCCAGTCTTTTCCCGATGACGCTCTGGCATCGTATGCGAATCTGCGGGTGGCGGCGCTGGAATCCTCGGATGCGGTTTCCCGGCGGACCGCCTATGAACAGGCCCTGCGGAACCCGCCCAGTCAGGAACTGGAGGTGGAGGCTCTGTGGGGACTGGCCTCGCTGGAGGTGGCGGAGAAAAATCACCGGGAAGCGGCGGAGAGGTATTGGCAATTATGGCAGAAGCATCCCGACAGTGCCCGGGTGCGGGGAAGCATGATCTATCTGGCCTGGGCGCAACTGCAGGCGGGCGAGTACCGCAAGGCCCTCACACTGGCGGACCACACGTCGGCGGAGCGGATGCGGGCGGACGCGGACACCTGGGGATATTTGATCGCAGTGAGCCATCAGCGCCTGGGGGAGATGGATGAGGCGGTGAAGGCCTTCGAAACTCTTTTGAAGCAGCATCCGGAGAGTCGGTTCCGTGCGACCGCGGGCTACGAACTGGCCTCGATATTTGCGAGCCGGGGAGAACACGGCAAGGTGCTGGAGTTGACGGATGAAATCCGCAAGGTGTCGGGAAAAGAAGGGGACGGCCTGTGGATGCTGGCCGAAAGTTCACGTGCGTCAGGAAAGGATACAGAGGCTGTCCGGTACTACACGCAATTATCGGAGCAAATTCCCGATCACGCGCGGGTCGCGGATGCTCTGTATTATCGGGCCTGGCTGTTGAATCGGTCGGGAGATGAAAACAGTGTGGCGGCCTGGCTGCGTTTTGTTCGGAGGTTTCCCCGGGAGGAAAGGGCCGCCCGGGCCCTGCGGGTGGCCGGAGAGCAGTTGGTGAAATCGGGGAAGTCCGGAGAAGGCCTGGATCTGTGGCTGCGGGTGATTCGGGAGTATCCGGAAAGTGAGGACATCCCCGCGTTGCTCTATAAATCGGCTTTGTTGGAAATTCGACTGGAACGTGAGAAGGATGCACAGGCGCACTTGCGAACCTATTTGGATCAGGTGCCCGAAGATGCGGAGAATCGGCAGGATGCCTGGTATTGGCTGGGAGTGCTGTTGGACCGCGGGGGGCAGCCGTCGGATGCGCAGGCCGCGTTGGAAAAGGCATTGGCAGGCGGGGAAACCGCGGAATGGGCCTTTTCCGCCCGTATGCGGCTTGGGCAGTCCTATCAGAACACGGAGCAACCCGGAAAAGCGTTGGCGGTTTGGATGCCGCTGATAGAAGGGGAACGCCGGGGGGAGCTTTCGGACAGCTTGCTGCTGTGGATGCTGGGGGTGGCGGAAGACGAAGAGCAGCCGGTCGACCGCCTGCGCATCGCCGTTGCCATGACCGGTGAGAATCGGCGCGCGGTGACCCGCGAATTGGGTTTTTATGCCAGGGCCGGGGTTTTAAATGAACAGGGGAAGGTGGAACAGGCGGTGGCCGCATGGGAGGCCGGACTTAAATTTGACTCAAAATCCGAGGAGGCGGCGGGGAACGGGTTGGCTCTGGGAAATGCGTATGTGCAGTTGGGAAAAGCGGAGGAGGCTCTGGCCCGGTTTTCCGAAAGCGCCCGGCTGGCCTCCACTCTGGAACTGGGGGAAATACAGGCGCTGTGCATGAACGGAATGGGACGGGCGGAACTGTTGCGGGAAGAATGGGGCAAGGCGGCCCGGCATTTTATGGGTGTGGCGGTATTGTTTGATGACCCCGCGCTTTCTCCCGAAAATCTGATTCTGGCTCGCGACGCGTTCCTCAAGTCGGGAGAGGCCGAAAAGGCGCGGGCGGCTGAACAGGAATTGCAAACGCGTTACCCCGCCTATACTCCCTTAACCCCGTGAAAGCTCCTATGCTCCCGTATTCCCCTGATAAAGCGTCCTCCTGGCATGTGAAATCCCGTGCCCACCGCTGCGCCTCCTGTGGTGAGGATTTTACCGAAGGTGAAACGGTGATGTCCCGATTGATGCTGGTGCGGGGCGAAATGGTTCGTGAGGACTTCAAATGTTCAGAGTGGAGCCCCGAACAGCAGGAGCAGGCTCTTTTTCACTGGAAAACCCGTTTTCGCCTTCCGCCCCCTAAAAAAGAGGCACCGTTCAAGGAGGAGAACGCCGAGGAGATTTTGCGGGAGATGCTGGAGAATCCGGATCCGCTGGATGTGAACACCCTGTTTATCCTGGCGGTGATGCTGGAGCGGAAACGGGTGCTGATCGAGCAGGGGGTACAGCGGGACGCCGAAGGCCGTCAGGTCCGGATCTACGAGCACAAAGAGAGCGGGGAGAGTTTTCTGATTCAGGATCCTGAATTGAGCTTGGAAGATATCGGGGACGTTCAGGAGGAAGTCGCTCTGAAGCTGGGATGGATTCAGCCCGTCGTTCCCGGGGAGGCTGCCGAGTCGGTGGAGAGTGAGGAGACCCCGACCGGTGAAGGTGAAGGTGAAGGTGCCGGTGAAGATGAAGGAGAGGAAACGACCACGGATGTGTTATTGGACGATGTCGAAATGACGGAAAATATGATGAATTCAACCGCGAATGAACGCGAATGAACGCGAATATTATTAAGCCGGAAGCGTGAATCTGGGCATTGGTTGATGTCGGGCCTAGCCGGACAGGGTGTCGTCCAGGTTCATTTTTATCATGTCGATGAGGTCCTGCGAATCGAAGGGTTTCTGCAGGTAGAGGGTGGAGGGGAGGCTGTTGGCGGTGGCGATGCCGGGGTGGGTGGCCTGAAAGCTTGAAATGAGGATGACGGGCAGGTCGGTATCCTGCTCATAGAGCCAACCGCGGACTTCCGCCCCGCGTTGATCGGGCAGATGATATTTCAGCAGCACCATATCGGGGGGGCGGGGGGAGAGAGCAAACTGATTACGGATGTCCGCAGCGCTGGTGAAGCGGGTACAGATCAGCCGGGTGGTGGAGAGCATTCGCAGCAGGGTTTCATATTCCCGGTCGTCATCCTCCACAATCCAGATTTGATGGAGGCCCGATGCGGTATCGGTTGCAGACCCTGACAGGGAATCGCCGAGTGGCAAAAACAGTTCAATTCGGGTGACCACTCCCTCGTCCCTGCGGATTTTCAATTCGGCATCCAACTGGGTGGCCAGGGATATCCAGTCCGCGAATTCCTCGGCGGCCAGATTATGTTCCGACACCAACTGCCGTTCGACATCAGATGCCAGGCCGGCAAAGGTTTCCAGTCCTCCTCCATCCCTGATTTCGATATGCAGGCGTTTTTCGGGACCTGTTTCGTCGATTCGCGTACTCACCCCCATGATGGCGCGGCCCTCCGGCAGTCCGTCGGCTATGCCGGCCATTAGGGTGAACAGCAGATGCTGAAGGCGGTGGGGATTGGTGTGGAGTTGGTCCTGCTCGGCTTCAAGTTTGAGGTTGATGCGCAGGGCGGGTTCCAATCGGCCCAGATGCTCCGCCCAGCGTTTCAGCTCTTCATGGATGGAGATCGTTTCGAGGGTGGCGAGGGTGTCGGCGCTTCTGCGTTGAATCAAATCCACCAAATGCCGTCCCCGGGTGGTGGCAAGTTGGATGCGTTTGCGCCCGAACAGAGATATGTCGTTTGGATCCCGAAGCTCCCGCTGGATCGTTGAAAAGAGGAGATCAAGGTGTTGAGCGAAACCGGGCTGCAGCAGATCAAGTCCGGCGGTGGAGCTTTGCCGCGAACTGACGGCCGGTGCGCCTGCAGGTGGCGCCTGTATCAGCAGTTCGATTAAGTGCGCCGTCTGTTCCTGTTGACGGACGAGAACGTCCACCTGAGGAGGGGTATAGAGGATACTCTTGTCCAACTCTGCGGGTAACTGTTTGGCGGAAACATCCCCTATTTTGGCCAGAGTTTGTTTTTCAGTGGCGGTCCAGGCGTTCACTTTAAGGGGGCCGGAGATGACGGCGTGAACCACTTTTCCATTCACCCGAACCGGGGTGGCCAGAATCAACACCCCGAACGCGCGGAAAATATGCTCGGTTTCCCTGCATCTGGACACCCGCCGGAGAATATCCAGTTCCATGCGCAAGGCCTCCTTTTGCCCGCGGGGAGTTTGTTGGAACACCGCATTCAGGGAGGTGTTCAGGGTGGGATCCACCGGTTTGTTCACGGCCTCCAGCATCTGTTTCAACTCCGGGTCTTTCAAACCGGACAGATGGGAAAAGACCTTTTCCTGGAGGGCCTCTCGTTGTTGGGTGAGCGTTTGGATAGAGTCCGGATTCACAATCGTTCCTCAGGGAGCACGTCGATTCAGAACTTCCTGCACGGCCTTTTCCTGCGCCCAGGTGTTCCGTTCCACACGGTCAACCCGCATACGGGATTCTCTGGACAACTGACGATACAGCACATTGCGCTGGCCGATAGAGGTTTCCAGGATCAGTTCCTGGGTGCCGAACTGTCGAATGCGGCCCCGAATCGTCCGGTTGTCGGTTTGCGTCAAATCCACCACGTCTCCGACTTTCGCCATCGGGTATTTCTCATCCAGCTCCCGGGTATATTCTTCCACAAGTTGATCACGCAGTTCCAGGGTGCTGAGGGGGCGGGGCTCCGGTTCGGCTTCCGGTTCGGCCTCCGGTTCCGGTTCCGGTTCGGGAGGAGGAGCGGGATCGGGTTCCAGGGCGGCGGGCACTCCCAACTCCTCCGGGGAGAAGGGAACGGGAGTGGCCGTGGGGGAGGGTGGAGCCGGAGTGGGGGATGGTTTCCGGGGCGGTTCAGGGTCTGGAGGGAAATCGGAGGGTGAATTGGGGGAGGGAGAGGCCGGGTCCCGGTGTCGGGGACGCTGGATTTGTTCGCCGGTCAACCGATGGAAATAGTCCTGTTCGGCTTTGGCGAACTTCTGTTTGTCCCGACTCAGAATCAGCAGACAGACACCCAGTATGACTGCGATGAGGAGTGTAAAAAACGGAGTTCCCGGGTGGCGGGGGAAAGAAGAACCGGTTTCATGGGCCAACGTTCCGCACTCCGGGCATTGCTCCTGGGCATGATGGATATGCAGTCCGCACCCCGGACAAATGCCATAACTGGACGCCAATTGAGAGTCTGTTGATGTGTTGGAGGGTTGGGCGTCGTCGCTCATGGTACAGAAAAACCTGGGGATTACTCGTTGATTTGTTCAAACAACCATGCTTTCAACCCGGAAACCGGCAGCCGCTGTTGCCGCATGCTGTCCCGGTCGCGAACCGTCACGGTGTCGTCCTCGAGGGAATCAAAATCGATGGTGACGCAGAAGGGGGTGCCGATTTCGTCCTGACGGCGGTAGCGTCTGCCGATGGCACCCGCCTGATCGTAGAAAGCCGGCCAGATTTTGCGCAGATCCGCATAAATATCTTTGGCTTTGTTCACCAGTTCCTCCCGGTTTTTGAGCAACGGGAACACCGCGACCTTGATCGGAGCCAGGCCGGGAGAGAACTTGAGCACCACCCGTTTTTCGTAGCCCTCCGGGGTTTCCGTGCCCGGCTCGGCCGGCAGCGGATCGCCTCCGGTATCGCCTTTGGGCACAAACTCTTCTGTGTAGGCCTCGTTCAGCAACACCAACACCCCGCGGGTGAGACCCGACGCGGGTTCAATGACATGGGGAAGAACCCGCTCGTTGGTTTCCTGGTTAAAGTATTCGAGTTTGACGCCCGAGGCCTCCTGGTGCTGGGTAAGATCGAAGTTCCCCCGGTGGGCGATCCCCTCCAGTTCCCCGAAACCGGGGGAGGTGAATCCGTATTGATACTCCACATCCGCACAGGCGGTGGAATAATGGGCCAACTCGTCCTCATCGTGATCCCGTCGGCGCAGATTGCGCATATCGATTCCCAGCGAGGCCCACCATTGCAGGCGCGCCTCCACCCAGAAATTGTACCATTTGGTCGCGTCATCGGGGTGACAGAACCATTCCATTTCCATTTGTTCAAATTCGCGGGAACGGAAAATGAAATTCCGGGGAGTGACCTCATTCCGGAAGGATTTTCCGACCTGGGCAATACCGAAAGGCAGTTTGACCCGCATGGTGTCCACCACGTTCTTGTAGTTGATGAAAATTCCCTGCGCGGTTTCGGGGCGAAGATAGGCGGTATTGTCCTCACCTTCTCCGGACATGGCGCCGATAAAGGTTTTGAACATCAAATTAAACTGACGCGGTTCGGTGAGGGTTCCCGCCTTGGTGGCATCCGGGCCCCACACCG
This sequence comes from Kiritimatiellia bacterium, assembly GCA_040905625.1. Taxonomy (GTDB): domain Bacteria; phylum Verrucomicrobiota; class Kiritimatiellia; order SS1-B-03-39; family UBA6053; genus UBA6053. The sequence continues at coordinate 11,881 of JBBDRC010000214.1, read as the reverse complement.
CGGCAATTTGATCGAGGGGCACTTCGGTGAACGGAACCACCTTGTAGTCGGCGGGGTCGGATTTGGCCTTGCGAATCCGTTTTTCAGCACCGGCGGGTTCTCCTTCCAGGAAGGCGAAGGAAGGACCCTCCCCGGATTCGGGCACATAGACCATGAGATGATCGGCCCGGTAGCGGGCTTTGCTTTCGCGGCAGTCGGCCATGGGGTCGTTGAATCCTCCCAGATGGCCGGAGGCCTTCCACACCTGCGGATTCTGAATGATGGCGCTGTCAAGACCCACGATGTCCAGCATTTCCCCGTCGGGACCGAGAGGGGGATTGCGAACCATGTCCCGCCACCAGGCGTCGCGAAGGTTGTTTTTGAGTTCGGTGCCCAGCGGGCCGAAATCCCAGAAGCCGTTCAGGCCGTTATAGATTTCTGAACTTTGAAAGATGAACCCGCGGCGTTTACAAAGACCGGTGAGGGTTTCCAGAGAGGGGTGCGTTTTTTTATCCGTTTGCATAAGCGGTTGATACTGTCGAATCAAATGCCCCGGGTCAAGCACTCACGACAGGATCTTCCTCTCCTTTACTGACGAACGCCAGCACCAGCGAGAAAAAGCAGAGAACCAGATTAAAGAGGGGGATCTGCAAATCGGGCGGGAGACTGTAGACCATAAGCACCGAGGGGATCCAGACCACCCAGGCGCTGACCTGAATAGTGAGAAAGCGGTGACCCAGCATGGAGGGAGGATTCCGCCTCCAAAAGGTTTCCCAGGAAAACCCGGCATCTTTCCACCCGTACAGGATCAGGCTGTTCGGGGTCGCCCAGATCAGGTTGTAGGGTCCCTGGTCCACCAGCATTTTCGTGAGTAACACCTTGAAGGAGGCCTCTGAACCGAACCAGTGGGTTTGTTGGGTGTACAACCAATCGACTGCGGCGCCCTGCAAACCCCAGAAAAACAAAAAGAAAATCAGGTGTTTCCAGCGATCCTCCCGTGAAATCCGTCCCCGGTGCACCATGATCCCCCAGGGGATCAGTCCTCCGAAAATCGCGGTGGAGACGATTGCGAATCCGGCACCGCTATCGGTTTTCAGTTGTCCGACCGCCTCAAAGGTGCCGCGAAGGCCCGGAACCAGAAAATACAGCAGTAACACAGCGCCCGCAAAGAGCTGCAGGATGACGGCGGGCACCCGGTTTCGACGAAAACCGGCTTTGCAAATAGACCAAAAGGAGGGGGACGGAGAAGACATGACACTCACCTACCCCGCCCGTGAGGGGAATCAAGCCGG
>JBBDRC010000214.1:0-10510 GCA_040905625.1 Kiritimatiellia bacterium | reverse complement strand
GATGCGGAAAAGCAGTAGTTCGGCAGTCCCCTGCCGCAAAACAAATAAGGCCTGACCGCCCGTGAGGGGAATCAAGCCGGGATGCGGAAAAGCAGTAGTTCGGCAGTCCCCTGCCGCAAAACAAATAAGGCCTGAAGCCCTGGAAAATTCCCCTCTTCTCTGAACGGGAAGAGTCGGTTTTCCGGGTGTCGGAAAACCTATAAGGTCACCTTTCCGAGTCTCGGAAAGAATATTTTCCGTTTCACCGTGACCGGCAGCGGCTGGAAATGAAAAAATCCAGTCTGGAATTTTTTCCAGGGAACAGGGGCATCCTGCCCGGCGCTCCGGGGCTGGATTTTTTTCGCGAGGCCTTCGGACCCCGGAACCTCTGGAGCTGGTTCAACGCCTGCACCGAAGTGCTCAAAGGCAACCTCGGACTGCTGCCGGGCCGCACCCAGCGGTTGCACGCTCTGTGTGACGCACACGCCGGACTCAACTGAAGCCAATCCGCTATGAACCAAAATCCTTTAACCATGGAGATCCATGAAATTCCGTGTATGCATCCTCATCGTCCTCTCACTCGTCCTGTGGCTCAGCGCCTGCAACGGCGGAGGCGGGGTCAACGTCGATACCAGCCCCGTCGGAGTGGGTCTCGCCGCCATTGCCGCCGCGCTGGTGCTCGCCTCTTTCATCGGAGGAGGTGATAAATGAGCAAATCCCCTCACTCGAAACGAAAAAAGCTTGATCAACTGATCGCGCCGATAGTGGCCCTGCTCTTCGTCTGCGGGGGGGGCTGGCCAAACTCGCGGCACTGACCGGGCTCTCGCCTTTCCCCTGCTGATACTCGCGGTGGTGGCGCTCATCAGTTATCACCTGATGATCCGCTTTCCCCCGCGAAAATAAACCTCTCACTTCCGACCTTATTCCAGCTTTATTCCAAAGCATTCAAACAAAGAAAAACCCCAGTAAAAACGCTGTTTTGCTGGGGTTTTTGCCATAAAAAGAATGGCGGGATCTACGGGACTTGAACCCGCAACCTTCGGCGTGACAGGCCGACGCTCTAACCAATTGAGCTAAGACCCCGCAAAATAATGTGGGGACAGCGTATATGCCTTATCAGGGTGCCGGTGGCAATCCCAATTTTCAAAAAAATCAGGAATTAGGTCGGATGAGAGCCTGCCCCGCGTAGGGATCGCTTTCGCTGGTTCCCGTTCCGCGCAGATAGCGGTATTCCAGGAACTGAAAGGTGAGGGTGAGGGCGAAGCAGATAAAGGCGATAATCACCATGGCCAGCATCCAAACGGGAGTGGCGCTTTTGACTTTGGGCTTTGCAACGGTTTCGTTCGTGTCGGGCAGATCATCCAGATTGATATCTTCAGGCATAGGTTGTGTCTCCTTGTGTCAAAAAATCTTATGCGACTTTTTGCATGTGACGAGTGTTATTTTCTACTTTTTTCAAAGGTTTGAATTATAGATATTCAGCAACTCATTTATATGTATAGATATATCCGTTAATTCGAGGCGTATTCTCAGGCGTTTTTGCGCACAAGTTCGGCCAGATCGTCGATGGTGTCGGCAACGGGAACCCCGGCTTCGGTAAAGGCTTTCTGCTTGGAGGCGGCGGTGCCGGCGTTTCCAGAGACGATCGCCCCGGCGTGCCCCATGCGTTTGCCTTCAGGCGCACTGGCGCCGACAATGTAGGCGTAGCAGGGGGTTTTGATGTGCTCTTTGATATAGGCGGCGGTTTTTTCTTCTTCGTCACCGCCGATTTCACCGATCAGCACCACCGCTTCGGTGTCAGGGTCGGCTTCGAACAGGGCCAGAATATCCCGGAAGCTGGAGCCGACGATAGGATCTCCGCCGATGCCCACACAGGTGGACTGGCCGATGCCGAGGTTGGTGAGGGCGTACACGATTTCATAGGTGAGGGTGCCGGAACGGCTGATAACGCCCACCTTGCCGGGACTGCAAATGCTGCCGGGCATGATGCCGATCTTGCTTTTATCGGGACTGATGAGCCCCGGGCAGTTGGGACCGATGAGGGTGAGGCCTTTGGCTTTCACCTGATGGTACAGCCCCACCATGTCGTTGACAGGCACGCCCTCGGTAATGCAGATAATCAGGGGGATTGCGGCGTCGATGGCTTCCTGCACCGCGCCCTTGGCGAATTTTGCGGGCACGTAAATGACGGTGGCATCCACGCCGACCGCGTCTTTGGCTTCCTGTACGGAATTGAAGACGGGCCTGCCCTGTGCATCCTGACCGCCTTTGCCGGGAGTGACCCCGCCCACGATGTTGGTGCCGTAGTCGATCATCTGACCGGTGTGGAAGGAGCCGTCGCGTCCGGTGATGCCCTGCACGATGACTTTGGTGTCTTTATCAATTAAAATACTCATGCGTTTTCTCCTTTCCCCAGGGAAATTGTTTTTTGTACGGCTTCGGCGAAGGTGTTGGCGGGAATCAGTTTGGACCCTTCCAGCAGGGCTTTGCCTTCTTCGGCGTTGGTTCCGGTGAGGCGGACGACCACGGGAACCGGGATGTCCATGGTTTCAAAAGCTTTGAGGATCCCTTTCGCGATATCATCGCAGCGGGTGATGCCCCCGAAGATGTTGATGAGAATGGCTTTTACTTTGCCTTCAGCCAGAATCAGGCGGAAGGCGTGCACCACTTTTTCGGGATTCGAGCTTCCGCCCACATCGAGGAAATTCGCGGGTTTTCCCCCATAGATATTAATCATATCCATGGTGGCCATCGCCAGACCGGCTCCGTTGACCATGCAGCCGATATCGCCGTCGAGCTGGATAAAGGCCAATCCTTTTTCTTTGGCATCGATTTCGGCGGGATTCTCCTCTTTCATGTCGCGAAGTTCCTCCAGATCGGGTTGGCGCATGAGAGCGTTGTCGTCCACAGTGATTTTGCCGTCGAGGGCAATCACCTCTCCCGCGCCGGTGAGAACAAGGGGGTTGATTTCCGCGAGTTGCAGATCCTTTTCGATGAAGAGTTGAAAGAGTTTTTTCATGATCAGAAGTGCCGATCCGGCATTTGCGCCACCGAAGAGTTCGATGGCGGCGGTTTTGGCATCCTCTTCGGGGAAGCTGTAATCGGAGGATCCGAACATGCGGATTTTATCCGGGGTGTTGGCGGCGACTTCCTCGATGTCCATGCCGCCCTCGGCGCTGGCGATAAACCCAATGGTTTTTTCGGTGCGGTCGAGAATCACACTTACATAGGCTTCCTTGCGGATGTCGCTTCCCTGTTCGATCCAGAGACGGTGAACGGTATGTCCTTTGATGTCCAGGCCGAGGATGCTTTCCGCAGCGGCTTTAACTTCCTCTTCGTTGCGGGCCAGCTTGACCCCGCCCGCTTTTCCGCGTCCGCCCACGTGCACCTGGGCTTTGACCGCGACGAGATCGCCCCCCAGTTCATGGAAGGCGGCGACCGCCTCCTCCAGCGAGAGGGCGAGTTTACCTTTGGGCACCGATATGCCGGCGGATGCAAACAGGCTTTTCGCCTGATATTCGTGTATATTCATAATGAAGTGTGTCCTTGCGTATAGAAAATCAACTTCAGTAGGTACCCTACCTCTCCCTTTTCTGCAAGTTTTATTCAAGGTCAGGTGGCGTATGGCGGGAAAAGGGTTCCAGGGATTGAACTCCCCGCACAGCTCAGGGCTTGCGTAGGTCCGGAAATTCCATTAGGAGTCTGTATCATGAAGCCATCCTTGATACCCCTTGGACCCGATGAGGAACCCGCATATATGCGGGCAATGAGTTTCTCAGTCCTGTTTGGGGGTGCCGGGATATGAGTCAGAGAAAATACACCCTGCAGGAACTTTGTCGGGACGTGGGAAAAAACCATGTGTACGTGGGGCAGATTCAGGCGGGATTGGATCTGGTGAAACCGGAACCGCCGGCTTTTTACAATCGGGGTTATATTAATTTTATCAAAAAATGCACCGCCCTGCGCACCTTCGGAGTGCAGATCGGCGATATCCAGGATCTGTTTCGGAAGGAGGTCAAGGTGCTGCGCCTGCTGAATCTGCATACGATCAGCGATTCCCCCACCTGGTATCTGGACAGTTGCACCCTGGAGGGGCGGGATCCCCATCGACTTTTACTGACCGGCTACGATCTGGGATTTGATTTGCTGCGCGGACCCGTACAGTCGGGCCTGGATTTCGGAGCCACCAAAGAGGAACTGTTCGCCAGTCACCAAATGGGCGAAAGTCTGGACCATGTGGTCGATCTGTACCGCAAACAGTTGCTGAAAGTAAAACGGCGGGTGGAAGAGGAACGTCCCATCATCCGCATGGCCATCACCTGGTCCACCCGGGCGTTTGAATTTTAACCACGGAGTACTCATGAACCTGCCTGAAACCGCATTGTTAACGACCGAATGTCCGAACCTGAAATTGCTCGCGCGCGGTAAAGTGCGCGATATCTACGAGGTGGATGAGGCGCACCTTCTGTTCGTGGCCACCGACCGGATCAGTGCCTTCGATGTGATCATGACCAATGGCATTCCGGGTAAAGGAATTCTGTTGACGCAGATCAGCCGTTTTTGGTTTGAGTGGCTGGGGGACCGGATTCTCCATCATTTTGTCACCGCGAATCTGAACGAAATGCCTGAGTCGGTGCGGGAATACGCGGATCAGTTGGAGGGCCGCTGCATGTTGGTCCGCCGCCTGACGATTCTGCCGGTGGAGGCGATTGTGCGGGGGTATCTTGCGGGATCGGGGTGGGTGTCGTATCAAAAAGCGGGAACCGTTTGCGGGATACCGCTTCCGGAAGGCCTGAAAGAGTGTCAGGAACTGCCGAAACCGCTGTATACTCCCAGCACCAAGGCGGATCTGGGCGGACACGACATCAATATATCCCCGGCGGATGCTGAAAAAATTCTGGGTGCGGCGTATGCGAGGGCTGTCGAGGACACGGCCCTGAAGCTGTACAGTCTGGCGAGGGAGTATGCGGCAAAACGCGGAATTCTGCTGGCGGACACCAAGTTTGAATTCGGACTCAATTGGGAGGGACAGGTGGTGCTGGGTGATGAAATCCTTACGCCCGACAGCTCCCGGTTCTGGCCCGCGGAGGGATATGCCCCCGGTCACGATCAGCCCAGTTTCGACAAGCAGTTTGTACGCAATTATCTGCTGTCCATCGATTTTGACAAGCAGACCCCGGTGACACTGCCGGATGAGGTGATTGAGAAAACCCTGGCTAAATATCAGGAAGCGTATGCCTTGCTCGTACGGTAAGTAAAAAAACATCTTCCTTATACGGGAGGTTGGGCTTTCAGCCCGACATCTCCCATCGACGGACTCGACGTGTGCGCATCTGACGCAACGGCCATCCTTCGCGTTATGTTGACGGCCTGAAAGGCCATCCTCCATCTCTTATTTCAGGCTGTTGAGCGCCTCCAGGGCGCGGTCGCGGGCCGCGTGATGGTCGACCATGGGGGCGGGGTAGTCTTCAGGGGGAGAGGGGGCGGTCCAGGGTTCGTGGATGTGGTCGTTTGAGAGATCGCTTATTTCCGGTATCCATCGTCTCAAATACGTACCCGAAGGATCGAATTTTTTGCTCTGCAGCATGGGATTGAAAATTCGGAAATAGGGGGCCGCATCCGCCCCGCAGCCTCCGGCCCACTGCCAGCCGAAGCTGTTGTTGGCCAGGTCGGCGTCCACCAGGGTGTCCCAAAACCATTCAGCCCCTTTTTGCCAGGGCAGCAACAGATCTTTGACCAGAAACGAGGCGACGATCATGCGGACCCGGTTGTGCATCCAGCCGGTGGTCCACAATTCGCGCATGCCCGCGTCCACGATCGGAAATCCGGTCTGTCCCCGCTGCCATTTCGTTAAAGCCGCGTCATCGGACAGCCAGGGGAAGTCCGCATATTTTTCCTGGAGCGGATGGAGATCGGTGTGGGGGAAATGAAACAGCATTTGCATGGCGAAATCCCGCCAGACCAGTTGACGGGTATAGGCTTCAATTCCAGTGATTCCCCCTTCCGCCGCCGCGCGGGCTTTGGCTTCGTGCCAGACCGTGCGGGGGCTGATTTGACCGAAATGCAAATAGGGACTGAGGCGCGATGTTCCCTTTTCCGCAGGGAAATCCCGTTCGTTTTTGTACTCCGCCGCCGCCTCCTCCAGAAACGTCTCCATTTGGTCATGGGCTCCGGCTTCGGTGGGAGACCACTGGTCATAAAATTCGGTATCCCAGTCGATTTGCGGGAGCAGATTCCAGTTCTCCAGCGCGTCGGAAGCGGGAAAAAATTCCGGAGCGGGGATCTCTTTCGGTGCCGGAAGCGGTTCGGATGCATCCCCCTGTTTCTGAAGGGCTTTATAGAAAGGCGTGAAGACCTTGTAGGGATCTCCCGATCCGGTGGTGACCGTGCCGGGTTCCCACAACATGGAGCCCCGGAAACTTTTGGCCGGAAATCTTTTTTTCAGGTCACTGTCCAGTTCCACCTGCGACGGTTCATACCGTCGATTCCAGTAGATCTGTTCCGCTCCAGTCTCCTTCAGCAGGGATTCGAGCAACACACCCGGTTCAGATCCTGAACGTAAAATCAATGTGGAGCCCCGCTTGTGCAGTTGATCCTGCAGATCGGTCAACGCATGGTGCAGCCACCATTTGGAGGCTCCGCCCGGTTCCCAGGGCGCATCGGCATCGGGAGTGTACAGATAGACCGGGATCACCGGGGCACCCGACTCCACAGCGGCGGTCAGGGCGGGGTGATCATGCAGACGGAGGTCATTGCGGAACCAGAGGAGGATGGGGGATGAAGCAGTCACATAACTACATCGAACCAATGAGGGAAATCCTTACCGGGAGTACGCGGTTCTTTTTCTTCGCCAAAAATTCGGGAGAGATGCGGTCTGTTTCGTCGGTGCGCCCAGACTTTTCGCACTATCCTCGACATGTGGAACGCCCTTAAAGTCGACTTCCAGTCGCCCCCGCCGCTTTTTCAATCTCCGGGGGGGGTGTGTTTGCGTTTGGACCCTCCGCCGAATTTCCAGTGGACTCTGTTGGTTCGGCCGCAACAACGGTGTAAATCTGTTCCCTCCTGTTCAAAAACAATCGGTGGATTGGAAACGGGACGATCCGAAGAATTCAACCGCGAATGTACGCAAATCGACGTGAATAGATTACGCCGGGAACGTCATCAAAATTCCCTGTCCGTTTTTTGCCACGAAACGGCACGAAAATTCACAAAAAGGGCGGCCAAACGGCCCGGGCCCTTTACGGATCTGTCGATGGAGTCGGTTTTCGGGTGGAGTGGAGAGGGGTGGACGGAAGATGTGAGGGTGGAACCAGGAGGACACCAAGACGATCTCAGAGCTAAAAACACAAAAAGTCGAGGCCTGACCCCTCCTCTGACCCCTCCTTTACCTTCACAGCGTATTCTGCAGCGTCTCAATCTCTTCCCCCGTTTCCACCCAGTCGCGGGTGGTGGACTGAATATCGCCTGAGATGCCGGCGAGGGTCTGCTGATGGGATTTGAAATCCGCCACGTCGCCGGTATCAATTTCCGTGAGGGCCTCCGCCTGGCGGGCCTCCAGAGTGGCGATTTTCTGTTCGAGTTGCGCGAGTTTGCTTTCGAGTTTGCGGATGGACTTCTGAAGTTCCTTGCGCTTTTTTCCGTCCGGCTTTTTTTTGTCCGCCGCGGGGGAGGGCTCCGGGGCTTTTCCGTCGATGGCCAGATTGCCGCCGCTTTGGGACAGAAAATCATCATAGCCGCCCAGCCAGCGTCGAACCCCCTCCGGTCCCACGGAGATGATGCCGTTGGCGGTGTTGCGGACGAAGCTGATGTCGTGACTGACCAGGCAGACCGTGCCCGAATAGTGGCGGATGGCCTGCTCCAGCGCCTCGCGTCCGTTGAGGTCGAGGTGGGTGGTGGGTTCGTCGAGCAAGAGCAGGTTCGGGGGGTTGATGAAAATGCGGGCGAAGGCGAGCCGGATTTTTTCGCCGCCGCTGAGCACCTTGACCGGTTTGTCGCAGAACTCGCCCTGAAATCCGAAGCTTCCCAGCAGAGTGCGCACGCCCTGGTCTGTGGTTTTGCCGGGGGCGGCGTCTTTCACCACCCGGAATACCGTATGTTCGAGAGGGAGGGTCTCCGCGAATTCCTGGGACTGATAGCCGGTGACCAGTTGATGGCCGGGCACCCGTTTTCCCTCGGCCGGGACGAGCTGAGCAGCCAGCAGTTTCAGCAGGGTGGTTTTGCCCATGCCGTTGTAGCCCACCAGGGCCAGACGGTCGCCCTTTTCGATGCTGAGATCGACTCCCCGGAACAGCCAGGGGCCGTCGGGGTAGTGATACCCCAGATTTTCGACCCGGACGAGTTGGTGACCGCAGGGCGGGGGATCCGGCAGGCGCAGCAGCACCCGGGTGTCCTCTTTTTGCAACTCGGGCAGCGGCTCCATTTTCTCCAGCATTTTGATGCGGCTCTGCACCTGGGCCGCTTTAGTGGCCTGGGCCCGGAAGCGGCGGATGAAGGTTTCCATTTCCTCCCTCTGTTTATGCAGGGTCTTCCAGCGGGCCTCCTGCTGCTCAATGCGTTCCTGGCGCTGCACCACATAGCGGTCGAAGCCTCCGGCGAAGCGGGTGACCTCGCCGCGGCGAAGATCCAGAATGTCTTTGCAGAGGGTGCGCAGGAGATGTCGGTCATGTGAAATCAGCAGCAGGGTGCCCGCGAAATGGGCAAGATAGCGCTGCAGCCATTCCACGGCGGGGAGGTCGAGGTAGTTGGAGGGTTCGTCCAGCAACAGCACATCCGGTTGCGACAACAACACTCTGGCCAGTTGCGCGCGCATTTGCCAGCCTCCGCTGAAGGAGGACATGGGTTCGTGAAAGCGGTCGACCGCAAAGCCCAGGCCACTGAGGGATGCCTCCGCCTGTGGAACCAGGTTATAGCCGTCGCGGTGTTCAAATTCGTGCTGGAGATCGCCGATACGTTCCAGAATGTCCGGACCGGAATCGGCGGTCATGCGTTCCTGAAGGTCGTGGAGCTCCTCTTCGATTTCCAGCAAATCCTTGCAGCCGGAGAGCACGAAATGCAACAGGTCGCCGTCCTCCTCATTGGAGGGAAGCTGCTGTTTGAGATACCCGATTCGCTGATCCCCCGGCACGATCACATCCCCCTTGTCGCAGTCCTCCTCGCCGGTGATCAGCCGGAAGATTGTGCTTTTTCCGGCTCCGTTGGGACCGACAATGCCCACCTGCTCCCCGGGATTCACGGAAAAAGAGGCGGCGGAGAGGATGGTTTGCTCTCCAAACTGTTTGTGGACTTTGTCGAATATAATCATAGGGAATAGGGAGGGAGTGAGAGGCCTTCTTATAGCCCGGATTTCTAAAAGATCAGTTGAAAAGTCGTGATTTCTAAGGCGAGTGTGGAAAACGTTCAGAGTCCCTCCTTCAGGAGGCTTCATTGAGACCGCTTTAGCGGTTGTGTTTCGGAGAAAGTGGCTCTTCATGAATTGAAGGCGGTTTTTTGCACTGAAACCCCTCGGCGTAAACGCCTCAGGTGTGAAGCCCGGTGAACCGGGGACTCTGAACGTTTTCCCCTCGGCGTAAACGCCTCAGGTGTGAAGCCCGATAAATCGGGGACTCTGAACGTTATTTCCGAACGTTTTCACTCATCCCAATTTTTACCCATGCCGGTGATTGGATATTCGCTCCAGATTTTTTTTGCAGTTTCTCTTGGGGTGGTTTCCAGAAACAAACGGGCGCTGCTGAAGGGCCATTCCATCCACGTGTCGGCATGCCCGTGTTTGACCGGGTTGTGATGAATGTAATTCACGGTGGACCACCAATGGGCCTCGCTTTTGATTTCTTTCATCAGGCAACCATGGAAGCATTGCCGTCCCCGGCAGCCTTCTTCCACATTCCATATGTGCGAACTGCGTCCATGAAGCTTGCCCAGTTCGCGACGAAGATTCCGCGAGAGGTAAACTTCGGCCAATGCATGATAATGATTGGGCAGCACACACCATGCCCGCATCTTTGCCAAGGGTGGATGAATCACCCGTTGAAGATCACGACTGAAACTGTGGATGCGTTCAAAAGAGTGACCGATCAGATGACGGTGTTCAAAGCAGGCGGCCGTGATATGAATCCATCGATCCGGAATGAAGTGGGTGGGGGTGTGCCAGAGTCGCTCATCTTCAATTCGTTGGTTTAACACATCAAAACGCTGTGTGTCCGTAAGTTTTCTCCATTCATACATCTCGGAGTCCTTGTGAGGTGTGTTGCAATCAGGGTGTACCTCTTGAAAGCAGGGGAACCCGGATTTTCCGCGGTTTTTTGAATGTATTTTTCAGAGAAAAGTTAGAAGTCCCCGGTTTGCCGGGCTTCCTGAAGGCCGCTTTGGAGAATACGTTCAGAGTCCCCGGTTTACCGGGCTTCATAAAGGTCGCTTTAGCGGGTGTGTTTCGGAGAGAGTGGTTCTTCAAGAAGCGAAGGCGGTTTTTTGCACTGAAACCCCTCGGCGTAAACGCCTCAGGTGTGAAGCCCGGTGAACCGGGGACTCTGAACGT
>JBBDRC010000213.1:0-3978 GCA_040905625.1 Kiritimatiellia bacterium | reverse complement strand
CCAACACCGCCTGGAAAACCTTCAAACACTCCTGCGGTGCCATCGACACCCTGATCCCGGGCATCATCGAGGCCGGCTTCGATATCCTCAATCCGGTGCAGTGCTCCGCAAAAGGCATGGAGGCCGAAGGACTGAAATCCCGCTACGGCGATCAAATCTGTTTTTGGGGCGGCGGCGTGAATACCCAGCAAACCCTTCCTTTTGGAACTCCTGAACAGGTGAGAGATGAAGTGCTCGCCCGATGTGAGACCTTTGCCCCCGGCGGCGGCTTCGTCTTCAACGCCATCCACAACGTCCAGGCCCTCAGCCCCGTCGAAAACGTGCGTGCCATGATCGAAGCGGTCAAAGAATACAACGGAAACCAATAAGATGAGCGGAAAAGACATCCTCACATAAAGGAGTTTGTTATGGCCGAAATCATGGAACATGAGAGTCGCGCGGTGCTGCCGCCTTTGAAGACGCTGGACTACAGTCTGGTGGGTGAGAATTCCCGCAAGGCGATCAAACTGGGTCTGGCGGAGGCGGACTGGTATCAATGTCCGGTTCCCCGCGCCACTCTGCGTTCGCTGCTGGAACGCAGAGACGGCCCCGCCATTCGGGACACGGTTCTGTGGTTCGCGCTCATTATCGGATCCGGAGTCGCGACTGCGATGTTGTGGGGTTCGGCCTGGGCCGCTCTGCCCTACCTCTGTTATGCGGTTTTGTACGCATCTACTTCGGATTCCCGCTGGCACGAATCCAGTCACGGCACCGCCTTCAAAACCGACTGGATGAACAACACGCTTTACGAAATCGCCTCGTTCATGGTCATGCGCGAATCGACCGTCTGGCGCTGGAGTCATACCCGCCACCACAGCGACACCATTATCGTGGGACGCGACCCCGAGATCGCGGTGCCGCGGCCGCCCAACCTGAAAAGGCTCTTCATCAGCATCTTTAATCTGCCCGTCTACAAGAATTATTTCACCCATATCGTGACCCACAGCCTGGGCCGCATGACCCCCGAGGAGAAAACCTTTATTCCCGAAACCGAATTCGGCAACGTTTTTTTCCGGGCCCGCATCCACCTCGGCATCTACCTGGGGGTGATCGTCGCTTCCCTCGCGCTGCAGTCCTGGCTGCCACTGTTTCTGATTCTGCTGCCGCATCTCTTCGGCACCTGGCTGATGCTGATCTACGGCCTCACCCAGCACGCGGGTTTGGCGGAAAACGTGCTGGATCACCGCTTAAACTGCCGCACAGTGTACATGTGCCGCCTGCACCGCTTTCTTTACTGGAACATGAACTTCCACGTGGAGCACCACATGTTTCCGCTGGTGCCCTATCACCGACTTCCCGAACTGCATGCCGCCGTCAAAGAGGACTGCCCAACCCCCTACCCAAGCCTCTGGAACACATGGAAAGAAATTTTCCCGGCCATTCTCAAACAGGTCAAGGATCCCGCGTGGCATGTGAAACGAAAACTCCCCACGCCGAAAGCGCGTATCGAAGAGGGCGGCTTCACTTCCGATGCCGAGCCCGATGCCGACGGCTGGCTGGAAATCTGCGCCGCAGCCGATCTCGGAAATGAGGATGTCATCCGCTTCGATCACGGCAAAAAAACCTTCGTCCTCTACCGGGATGCCAATGGAAAACTGTTTGCCACCGACGGCATGTGCACCCACGGCAACACCCATTTGTCCGACGGTCTGATCGTGGGTGACATGATCGAGTGCCCCAAACACAACGGACGTTTCAAGCTGGAGGACGGTTCCCCCGCCCGCGCCCCCGTCTGCCGTGGACTGGCCACCTATCCTATCGAGGAACGCGCAGGACGCATCTGGCTCAATCTTCTCACTCCCGGCGGTGCCGGAGCCCGCGAAGAGCGCCGGATCAAGCTCCGTGTCGCGGCCACCCGGAATGTCTCCACCTTTATCCGCGAACTCACCCTGGAGGCGGACGAAGGCGAAACCCTGCCCGCCTTCACCCCCGGCGACTATATGCAGCTCGATATTCCCGAGTATGTGCTCCTGCAGTTTAAGGACTTCGACATTCCCGACCCCTACCGCACGGTTTGGGCCAATCAGCACGTGTTCGACCTGGAGGTCAGCAACCCCAATCCCAAGCGCAACAACTATTCCCTTGCGGGACGCGTGCACGGAGATGGCAAACTCGTCTTCAACGTGCGCCTGGCCACCCCGCCGCCCGGACAGGACTGCCCGCCAGGTGTCGGCTCCGCCTACGTCTTCAGCCTCAAACCAGGCGACAAGGTCACCGCCATCGGACCCTTCGGCGATTTCCACATCAAACCCACCCAAAAGGAAATGGTCTACATCGGCGGCGGTGCGGGCATGGGTCCGCTGCGCGCCCAGCTTGAACATCTTTTCGAAGATGAAAAAACCGCCCGACAGGTCAGTTTCTGGTACGGCGCCCGCTCCCGCCAGGAAATCTACTATCAGGATTATTTCCAAGACTTGGCCGCAAAAAATGAGAACTTCCGTTTTGAGCTGGCCCTCTCCGAACCGCTGCCCGAGGATGAATGGACCGGACACGCGGGCTTCATCCACCACATCGTTGAAGAACAGTTCCTCAAGGATCATCCCCACTTCGCTTCACTCGAATTCAACCTCTGCGGACCGCCCATGATGATCAAGGCCTGCAGCAAAATGCTCATGAAATACGGCGTAACTTCGGACCAGATCGCGTATGATGAGTTCTAACCCGAATCTCTCTCAAGGAATCCGCCATGCCCCACTATTTTAATGACCAAACTCAGGACCTGCCCAAGCTCAGGGTCTACCTCAACCTCGACAACCTTTTCGATCTGCCGTCCGACAGCACCTGGCCGGGTCTTGAGGGAGACGAGGCGCTGCATAAACTTAAAGAGGACGGCTTTGAGGGGGTACAGGTAACCGATCTCTCCCCCCGCTCCGACATACTCCCCTATTGCGGGCTGGACCGCATCAATACCCCTTCAGAGGTTGAGGACACGTTCCTTCGCCACAAAGATCTAGGCGACAGTTGCATCACCCTGCACCTTGCCTGGGGCATAGAAGACGATGCGGAGGTGGACGCGCTCGAGGATGCCGTGCTGGAAGCCTCGCAGCGCCACAACCTCCCCGCCTTTGTTGAAACCCATCGCGCCACGGTCACTCAGGACATGTGGCGGACGGTTCAGCTCCTCAAACGACATCCGGATCTCCTGATCAACGCCGATTTCAGTCATTACTATTGCGGTCAGGAAATGGTCTACGGTGACTTCGCGCAGAAGCTTTCCTTTCTGCAGCCCGTCTTTGATCGCTGCGGATTCATGCACGGACGCATCGCCGCCCCCGGTTTTATACAGGCTCACATTGAGAGGCTGGACGACACCCCGAAACTGGCTGTCGGCCGGGATTACCTCGCCGATTTCCGGGGGATGTGGACCCTGGCAATGCGCGCTTTCAAAATCCATGCCGGACCGGGCGATGTGCTCATCTTTGCCCCGGAGCTGTTGGCGTCCCATATTTATTATGCCCGTGTTTTCCTGGATGCTCAGGGCACCTTGCGGGAGGAAACCGACCGCTATGCCCAGGCCCGGCTCTACGGCCAGCTCGCCAGGGACTGTTTTGCCCGGTAACCGGAGATACATGAACCCGTATCTGTCTATCGAAGAATCCGCAGCGGTGGAATGGGTATGCGAGCGGGAGAAGGCTCTGGACGGGATTTCTCTTCGAATCCTCCGTTATTATTCAGAGGATCTTAAGGGGTTTCCTTTGTGGATGTCACGGATCCTGGGAAGGCGCCTTCCAGCCTATACAGGCGGTGACCTCCCGGCAGGCTCCGGTTCTGCACTTGAACGGCACCCACGATTTTTTTGGTCACTTGGAGACCTCCGAAGCACTGCTGAAAACGTCATGAAAGGTGAAAGATGAAAGGGTCAGCCAAATGAAAGGGTCACCCATCACATTTTGACATTCGCTTTTTCAGGGTTTGAATTTTGAGACCTCAATTTGAGAG
>JBBDRC010000212.1:0-3995 GCA_040905625.1 Kiritimatiellia bacterium | reverse complement strand
GAGCTCAAAAACAGTATCATGCACGGTGTGGTCGAGCTGTATAACGAAGAGGGCGCCCTGAAGCGGAAAATGTACTACTTAAACGGCGACAGCGTTACCGAAGCCGAATACAACCGGACAAGGGACTGATAATTCCTCTTCCTACCGGCAGCTTTGTCAGCGCCACCATGGCATCGGGGGATAGGCCCCACGGGAGGAATCGCAGATTTTCACATTGGGATATTGGTAACGGCAACCCGGTCTTGAAAGAGATGCAACAGGGTGCGGGCGGCGCCCTCGCGCATAGCGGGTACCTTCCAGGAATCCTTCCGATGCCCGGGCATCCAGACCCCCACATTGGGGTGTGCTTTTGAGCACCAGGCGGCGGGAAACTCTCCGGTGGAGATGGTGGTGGTGAGGCCAAGCTCCACGGGGGCTTTTTCCTTAAGGGCTACGAACACCTCGTCGCGCGGCAGCCAGGCGGACTGCCAGCCAAAGTCCAGCGGGTCTCCCTCGGGGACCTTCAGTACTGAGGGCTCATGTGGATGATAGGACACGCCCCACTCCCAAACATGGCAGCACCAGAATTGGTACGTGTCCCAATCCGGCCAGGCGCCGAGACCGGCATGGGTGATCATCAGGGGTCTGCCTTCGGCCACCCAGCTTTCGAGCAGGTCGCAGGTGGTCTTGTCGACCTCTTTCTGGGTGTGATAGATCATAATGGCATCCATACTGTCGAGATCGTCCGGGTGGAGTCCCCCGGTTTCGGCATCCACGACGCGGACGGTTTCACCGGTCATGTTTCCGAAGGCATCCGCGATTCCCTCGCGTCCACCGGATTCGTAATGGCTGTCCGCGTATAATAGGATGTGTTTTCCCCACAGGGCGGAGCGAACGGGCTTTTGCGCGACTTCCAGAGGCGCAAAGAGGGCGTTTTCCAAGGGAAGAGAAACCGTTTTGCCGGTGCGGGCGGATTCCTGGGCGGCGTAGGCCATTTCGGTCGCGACTGCGGAGCGGCCGATGGCGCACCTGGCTTCCGGACCGCCGTCCATCCAGCACAGCAGTTCGCCGAGCATGGCCGCGAAGCCATCCCGTTTCTGATCCGGAAAGGGGAGAACGCGACTGCCCGAGAAAGTGGCCAGTTCGATCCCGGTTTCTCCGACGCGGGCCACGCCTTCCCCGCCGTGAAGACTGAAAGAGGCACCGGTGCCCGGCCCGGTGAGAAAGAGGGCGGAGCCGCGGTCTCCGTAGTCGGCGTGGATCAGCGAGGCGTCCTCGACCGCGTGCTGGTAACGGCGCGTGTTGCGGATGTCCATCCCCGCCAATATGGAGTGGGGCGGACCGTCAAACAGGTAGTTGGCCAAGTCGAACCAGTGGGTGGTCCAGGAAAGGATGTCCCATCCGTCGCCCACCTGGCCGATGGCCTGAAGGTTTCCACCGAGCAGCTTGTCGTCAATGACCTGTTTAAAGGCATCGGCGTAGACATTACAACGACGTTGATGGGCAATCACGATTTTGGTGCCGATTTCGGCGGCCTTCCTTTCGATCTCGCGGATCTGCCGGGTGTCGCTCGCGAAAGGTTTTTCGCAGGCGATGCCCTTGACACCTTTGTCGATGGCTTCCATGACCATGGGATGGTGCAGGGCGGGCCAGGTGCAGATGCTCACCCCGTCCGGGGTACAGGCCGCGTAGAGGGCGTCGGTGGAAGCGAAGAGCTGGTCGGCAGGAAGGTCAAAGGCTTTCCCGAAGGCCTGGAGGTTTTCAGGGGAAAGATCGACGCCGAGGAGTTTGACCTCCTGTCCGCAATGTAGATATCCGTGGGCGTGGGCGTGGCCGATGGCCCAGCCTTCTTTTCCTTCCGCGGCTTTGCCGCAGCCGATAATGGCAATGGTTTTCATAGGACTGAGTTTAAAGGTTGGAAAGGAGCGACCAGGGCAAAACATCCGATATTCATAGTAAGTTCTCCGGTTTCATGGTTAGTGGTGCTTTAAACGTTGTCTGAATGCATGTTCAAAATAAATTGTGTTCATTTTTTATTTCTGGTAAAAAACGAACATAATGAAACTTCTGCAATATGGTCACTGGAACACGGCACGCCATAGGAATCGGCTCCCCCTTCACCGGAATCCGGGCTTGGAGTTGGTGCTGGTTGAAAACGGCGGGGTGACCTGGGATTATGTCGGAAGGATGATTTACACTCCCCCTGGACATGTCTCCTTCAGCTGGCCCTGGCAGACCCACGGCGCGCGGTACGAATGTTTGGACTTAGTGGAGCTGTACTGGCTGATTCTTCCTCTGCGGAGCGGGAAGAGGGTGGTGCGGTCCCCACGTCCACATCCGGACCTGACGCCCCTCGACGTAGTGGAGAAAACCTGGGGGGCTTTGCGGGAGTTGGCGCATCCGGTGCTGAGGTTGTCTCCGTCAGGTCGCAAAGCTTTCATTGCCACCGTCGATGCGCTGTCGGCAAACGATGGGGTGCCCGACGCCGCCGCCTGGGGGTGGCTGCTGCTGCTGTTCGCGGAAATCGATCAGGCCCTGAAGGTGGAGCGGGAAGGGGGAGTCGCTCCGGACCTGGAGCGGGTGCGGTGGTTTATGGACAGCCTACCGGGTCGTCTTGGGCAGGCTTGGACGCTGGATGAGATGGCGGCGGCCTGTGGCATGGGCCGCAGCCGTTTCGCCACTGCGGTCAAACACGTGTGCGGGGATACCCCGATGCGACTGCTGGCGAGACTGAGGGTGGAGGAGGCCCATCGACGGTTGATGGAGACGGACGAGCGGATTGGAGAGATCGCCGATGCGCTCAGGTTCGGATCCTCACACTATTTCGCCACCGTTTTCAAGCGTTACATTGGAAAAACCCCCTCGCAGGCGAGGCGTGGAAGCCGAATCCCTCCAAGTTTGGGGGAAACCGGCGCCTTTTACACGAGTAGATAAGCAGAAACCGCGGATGTACAGTTTTTTTGGGCAGTCTGGAGGGGTCCGCCGTTTCCAACTAAAACGGTTGATCACAACGGATTAATGTACCGCCCCGGCCCATTCGGGCAGGTCCGCGCAGGGGCCGCCGCCCTGATGTTCTTTCACATAAGTAACCTCTTCAGGAGGCTTCCAGTTCTGGTCAAAAGCCTTGTAACCCCAGGTATCGTTCAATGTCGCCGGCGATTCAGCCAATTCACCCTGATCCATGAATTGGTCCGGAATTTCGTTGTCTCCCATGGAGCGATAGTCGCCCAGGCCGTTCCCAATCCGGGTATTGACCAGGCAGTCAGGTTGATACTTCTTGACCAAGTGGAATAGTTCGGTGCTTTGCTCTGAGGAAATAGTCAGAGGCGTATCAAACCAGATCAGGCACAGCTCGCCATAGTTCTGGAGAAGCTCTTCCACCTGTGGTTTGATCTTGTCCTTGAAACACTGGGTATAGTCCTTCTTGTCCTTGTCGGGAAAGTCCCAGTCGTTGGTCCAGCTCATGCCCCCAACGTTGGTGTGTCCTTCTGTATATCCACCGCCGTTGGGTTCATGCCAATCCAGGTCCTGCGAGTAGTACAGTCCCAGTTTCAGGCCGTGCTTTTGACAGGCCTCCGCGAGTTCAGTGACAGGGTCCCGCCCAAATGGGGAGCTGTCACAGATATTGAAGGAGTCCACCCGGCTGTGATACATGGCGAACCCGTCGTGATGTTTGCTGGTGACGACCAGATACTGCATTCCGGCATCGATGGCAAGTTTAACCCATGATTCGGCATCGAACAGGATGGGGTTGAAGATGGACGCGAGAGTACTGTATTGATCGTTCGGTATCCTGAAATAGGACTGGGACCACTCCCCGATGAATGGCATTCGCTGTCCTTGCCATTCCCCGGCGGGCAACGAGTACAATCCCCAGTGCACCATCATGCCAAATTCCGCATTCTTAAACCAATCTTTATTGCTCATGCTTTTTTCTTTTCCCAAGTTGAATGTCTGCTGATGACTTTCCGGCGGTAGCCGGTGAAGTCGACCGGCTGGTTCGAAATGGCATGTCA
>JBBDRC010000211.1:0-3996 GCA_040905625.1 Kiritimatiellia bacterium | reverse complement strand
GCCCGCAAAGCCAAAAGCTCCAAGAACATTACTCACGGCGTGGTGCATGTGAAGGCCACGTTTAACAACACCATCGTCAGCGTCACCGACCTCTCAGGAAACGTGATCTCCTGGGGATCGGCAGGTGGAGCCGGTTTCAAGGGATCACGGAAAAGCACCGCGTATGCGGGAACCGTGGTGGCCCAGGATGCCGTGCGGAAAGCGATGTCTCACGGACTCAAAGAGGCCGAAGTACAGATTCAGGGTCCGGGCGCCGGACGCGAATCCGCCGTTCGCGCCGTTCAGTCCTGTGGCGTGAATGTGCTGAACATCAGTGACGTGACTCCGGTTCCGCATAACGGATGCCGGGCCCGCAAACGTCGCCGGGTCTGAAAAACCCCCTATTTATTGATTATTTACAACCCCTCTGACACGGAGCAACTATATGGCTATTCGACTAGGTCGATTTGAGATGCCGAAACGGGTCGTCAAAGACGAATCCAAAAGCACAGAAAACTTTGGCCGCTACTACGCGGAACCTTTTGAAGCCGGCTACGGTCGCACCATTGGCAATTCATTGCGCCGGGTACTGCTGTCTTCTCTGGAAGGCTGCGCCATTTCCGCAATGAAACTCGAGGGCGCCCCCCACGAATTCTGCACCACCGAAGGCATGGTCGAGGACGTGACCGATGTGATCCTGAACCTGAAAAAGGTGATCCTGAAGTCCTACACCCGCGACGTGCGCATGCTGCAGATCAAGGTGGACGGCCCCGGAGAAGTTACTGCGGGCGATATTATCACCGACGGATCCATCGAAATTCTGAACCCCGATCACCACATCGCCACTCTGGACGAGGGCGGAAAATTCAATGCCCATCTGGAAGTGAAAGTGGGCCGCGGCTATTGCCCGGCGGACCTGAATAAAAAAGATAACCAGCCCATCGGCATCATCCCGATTGACAGTCTGTTTTCACCGGTCACCCGCGTGAACTACTGGGTCGACAACACCCGGGTGGGCCGCCGCACCGATTATGACAAACTCGGCCTGGACATCTGGACCGACGGACGCATCACCCCGGACGAGGCCTTGACCATTGCCGCCGCTATTCTGCGCCATCATCTGGATGTGTTTGTCAATTACGACAAAGATCTGGTGGAATTTGAACAGAGCGAAAAACAGATCGACCAGGAACGCGAGGAACTCCGCAAGAAACTGGGCGTTTCCGTCAACGAAATCGAATTGAGCGTGCGAGCCGCCAACTGCCTGAACAACGCGAACATCACCACGGTGGGCGAATTGTGCATGAAGACGGAAGCCGAAATGCTCAAATACCGCAACTTCGGTAAGAAATCGCTGAACGAAATCAAAGCCAAACTGGTGGAATACGGACTTTCCCTCGGCATGTCCTTTGATTCAGATCTGCTGGTCGGCTCACGCGACAACGACTAAACGTAACGAACTTTTTAAGGAAATCTACTCATGCGACACCGCAAAAAAACAATCAAACTGGGACGCAGCTCGTCCCATCGGGAAGCGATGCTGGCCAACATGGTCTGCTCGCTGATCAACGAAAAACGCATCACCACCACCCTGCCCAAAGCGCGTGCGCTGCGCCCGCTGGCTGAAAAAATGGTCACGCTGGGTAAACGCGGGGATCTGCATTCCCGCCGCCTGGCCATTTCCAGACTGAAAAGCAAAAACGCGGTTCACACCCTGTTCGCCAGCATCGCGCCGGCCTTCAGTGAACGCGAAGGAGGCTACACCCGCATCCTCAAACTGGGCACCCGCCCCAGCGACGCCTCCGAAATGGCCATCATCGAATGGGTGGACGTCATCGACGAGCCTGCAGAGGCCACCGCGGCCGAGTAAACAAACCGCATTCCGTTCCACAAAAAACCCGGTGAATGTTCGCCGGTTTTTTTTTGGGTCAAGCGTACCCCAGCTTCCGGAGGATCCAGAAGTTTTTGTCCCAGTCTTTTACCACTTTCACCAGCAGATTAAGTTTGATGTCGACTCCGTAGATGTCGTGAAGGTCACGGGCGGCTTCGCCGCGGACGGCTTTGAGCAGCCGGCCTTTGTTGCCGATGACCATGCCTTTCTGTGAATTCTGGCGCACGTAGACATGCGCCTCGATAGTCCATTTGTTCTCCTGCTCCTGGAGATGTTCCACCCAGACCGCGATGGAGTGGGGGAGTTCCTGATGGAGTCGGTGAAAAAACTTTTCGCGGATGACATCGCCGATCGCCAGCTTGCGGGGGAAATCGGAGACGATGTCCTCAGGGAAGAGCAGCGGCCCTTCCGGCATGAGGGCCAGCAGTTCGTTGCGGAGGGCATCCACGCCTTCGCCGGTTTCGGCGGAGACTTCGCGCCATTCCACTTTGACTGGAGAATCACAGGCAGGAATCAGACTACGCCAAGGCCTCGTCGGACTCGTGCCTGTGTCACGATTGGTTTCCCGCACCTCCGCTTGGGGGGAAGAGGGACAGGCAGGAATGCCTGTGTCACGTTTTTCTTCGCAAATGGAGTGCCAGAGGGCTTTCAGTTCCTTGCCGGACCGATCCGGCTGATCGCATTTGTTGAGCACAAACAGCAGGGTGGCCTCTTGCTCTCCGGCCAGGCGGCGCATCCATCCGTCCACCTCAAGGGCGGGCTTGACGGAGCGGTCGATGATCAACATCACCACATCCACCCCTTCGGTGGAGGTGCGGGCCATCTTGTTCATGTGTTGATTGAGTTGTTTTTTGCCGTGACTGTGCACGCCGGGGGTATCGAGGAACACCACCTGTCCCCGCTCTTCGGTGAGAATCGCCCGCACCAGATTTCGGGTGGTCTGGGCCACCGGACTGACGATGGACACTTTTTCGCCGGTCAGGGCATTGATCAGAGATGATTTTCCCGCATTGGCGGCGCCCACCACCGCCACCATTCCCGCCCGCAGATTCGGGGAGGCATGGCCGGGAGATTCAATGTGATCGGGGGGGGCATCCATGCAGGTGGTGTATCACATCGCGTTCCGGGAACAAGTCCGAAGCGGAGAATAGAATTTTTTCAGGTTGTACTTTCAAGTTGATCACGGGTCCGTAGTTCCTTGCTTCCTGTCACACTTGTTGTATGCAGCCTGTCATGAAACCGTTGCTTCAACATATTTTCTGGGACTGGAACGGCACTCTGCTGGATGATGCCTGGTTGTGCCGGGATGTGATGAACCAAATGCTGGAGGCGAGGGGAAAGGAGCCGATGTCGGCGGAACGTTATCAGGAGATCTTCGATTTCCCCATTCTCACCTACTACGAGCGGATCGGCTTTGACTTCGAACAGGAAAGTTTTGAAAAGCTGGGCCTGGAATTTATTGATGGCTATGAACTGCGCCGGGCGGAGGCTTCGCTGTATGAGGACGTTTGGGAAGTATTGAGTCAGGTGCGGAATATCGGATTGGGGCAGAGCATCCTGTCCGCCTACAAACACGACACCCTGGTTACGCTGGTGAACGAGCACGGTCTGGACCGCTTTTTTCATAATCTGCACGGACATCATCACATCTACCCGGTGGGCAAAGCGCCGCAGGGGAAAGTGGCCCTGGACGCGCTGGGAATCGATCCGGCCGCCACCGTGTTGCTCGGCGACACCGTCCACGATGCGGAGGTGGCGGACGAATTGGGCATGCAATGCGCTCTGATCCCGGGCGGAAATCAACCGGAGGCCAAACTGCGGGCGCTGGGCCTGCCGATGTTTTCAACCCGCCGGGAGGCTTTGGCTTATTTTCTCTGAGAAGAACAGCGCGGTGCCGTTCAATCGGCATGCGCTTTCCGACTCTTTTCTCCTCCCGAGGCACCCCGCCGCAATACCCGTCTGTGTCTGTGACAATAGTGGCTCGGCAGTCCCTGCCGAGAAAAACAGGTGTCACGGGTTCACTAAAAAAGCAAAGATTCCAGACCCTTTTCGGACAGGGTCTAGCCTGACCCCGTTCGAAAAGGGTAACGTCCGGAATTATTGGTTTTTTTGTCGGCAGGATGAAT
>JBBDRC010000210.1:0-23865 GCA_040905625.1 Kiritimatiellia bacterium | reverse complement strand
CCCGAATGGGCCGGTGACGGGAAGGGGATTTCCAGCGGGGTGATGCCGGGGGTGCAGGGGGGGCACGACGGATTGCCGGGGATCAAACGGGAACGCAAACGGATGCGGCGTCATCCCGGGTTCAGCGTGCAGCAAATGCTGGACGGCATCCGGGCGGGAGACCGCACCGTGCTGGGCCGGGTCATTTCGCTGGTGGAGAGCAACGCGGAGCATCACATGGATCTGGCGCAGAACGTTCTGCGGGAACTGTTGCCCGAAACCGGAAAAGCGCTGCGGATCGGAATCACCGGAGTGCCGGGAGCGGGGAAGAGCACCTTTATCGATGCATTCGGAAGCCTGCTGACCGCCAAGGGACACAAGGTGGCGGTGTTGGCGGTGGATCCGAGCAGCACCATGACCAAAGGGAGTATCCTTGGAGATAAAACCCGCATGGAACATCTTTCGCGGGATGCCGGCGCGTTTATCCGGCCTTCGCCTTCGGGAGGCACTCTGGGGGGCGTGAGCCGCAAAACCCGGGAGACCATGCTGATCTGCGAGGCGGCGGGATTTGATGTGATTCTGGTCGAAACCGTTGGGGTGGGACAAAGCGAGGCGGCGGTTCGGTCGATGACCGATTTTTTTATGCTGCTCACTCTGACCGGTGCCGGAGATGAGCTGCAGGGGATCAAGCGGGGCGTAATGGAAAATGCGGATGCGATCGTGGTCAACAAAGCCGACGGGGATAACCGCCTGGCGGCGGAGCGGCTGAGTACGGAGTTGATGCACGCGCTTCACTATCTGCACACCCCCACTCCAGGCTGGCAGCCGAAGGCGTTTTTGGTGTCCTCGATCCGGAAAACCGGACTTGAGGACATCTGGACGATGTTGACCCGCTTCCGCGAAGTGACGACGGAGAACGGAGAACTGGCGGCCCGCCGGTCACGTCAAACCGTGGAATGGATGATGGGCATGGTGCTGGAGCAGGTGCAGCAGCGCTTTTTGACCCTTCCCGCTATTCGCGGGGCCCTGCCGGAACTGAAGGCCTCGGTCGCATCCGGCAAAATCCCCGCCACCACCGCCGCCCGCAATTTGCTGGCCTGCGTCGAACCGCTTTTCACCTCAATTCCTAAAGAAAATTCGTAACCACAAAAAGCACAAAAACAAAATGGAAACCACTGTCACTCCTTATTCTACTACAATACTGTTTTGTGAATTTTGTGCCTTCTGTGGTTTCAAAATAAACCCGAAACTCAAGGCCTCCACATGATACAAAAAGTCGACCATATCGGAATCGCGGTCCGTTCCCTCGAGGAATCGATCCCCATTTATGAAAAAGCATTGGGCCTCAAAATGCTGAAAACAGAAGAGGTGGCCTCACAAAAAGTGCGCACCGCCTTTTTTGAAGCGGGGGAAACCCATATTGAGCTGCTGGAACCCACGGCGGATGATTCGCCCATCGCCATTTTTCTGGAAAAGAAGGGGGAGGGGATCCACCACATCGCCTTCGGCAGCGACGATATAGTGGGTCAGCTCTCTCAAGCATCGGAAGCGGGCCTGAAACTGATTCATGAAACTCCGATTGACGGCGCGGGCGGGAAACAAGTGGCGTTCCTGCATCCGAAGTCCACCCGGGGAGTACTGACGGAGATCTGCTCACATTGAAGAGGTCAGAAGTCAGAGGTCAGATGTCCTACTGACCAGTGACAACTGACAAATGACTACTGACAAATGACTACTGACCAGTGACGAATGACGAATGACAATTTTTAACCCAAAGGAAACGTTATGACTGTTAAGATTATTATTTTACGCAAAGTGCCGCAGGGCACCGAGGCCGCCATCAAACCCCTGGTGATGAAACTGCGCGCGTTGTGCATGCAGAATGACGGCTACATTGGCGGTGAGACCCTGATCAATGCCGACGATCCCACCGAAATTCTGGTGATCAGCACCTGGAAAGATGTGGGGGAATGGAATTGCTGGCTGTCCAGCGAGGATCGGGCCCGCATCCAGAATGAAATCGACGACATTACCGGACACTCCACGGTGTACCAGGTTTATTATCACGCCTAAGGAACTTTGAATGAATACTGCGAAAAGCTTGGAAGAACTGGTTGTAAAACGTGCCGAGGCCCGGGTGGGGGGCGGCGAAGAGAAAATCGCCAAACTGCATGCGAATGGTCGACACACCGCCCGTGAGCGAATTGATGCGCTGTTGGATGAGGGCAGCTTCGAGGAACTGGACATGTTCAAGGTCCACCGCTGCACCAATTTCGGTATGGAGAACCAGAAGTTTCTGGGCGACGGGATTGTCACCGGGTCCGGCACCATCGACGGGCGGCTGGTGTTTGTGTACGCCCAGGACTTCACGGTGTTCGGGGGATCGCTGTCCGAAACCATGTCGGAAAAAATCTGCAAGGTGATGGATATGGCGGTGAAGTGCGGCGCACCGGTGTTCGGATTGAATGATTCCGGCGGGGCGCGGATTCAGGAAGGCATCGAATCCCTGTCCGGCTACACCAACATCTTCTACCGCAACGTTCGGGCCTCCGGGGTGATCCCGCAGTTGTCCGGGATTTTCGGTCCCTGTGCGGGGGGCGCGGTGTATTCACCGGCGCTCACGGACTTCACGGTGATGGTGCGGGACAACAGTTACATGTTCCTGACCGGACCCAAAGTGGTGAAATCGGTGACCCACGAGGATGTGGATGTGGAAACGCTCGGCGGCGCCAGCATTCATACCGTGAAAAGCGGGGTGGCCCACTTGGCGGCGGATGATGGTGCCCAGGCGATTGATCATCTGCGGGAGTTGCTCTCGTACATGCCGCAGAACAATATGGAAAAACCGCCGATCAAGGAAACGGACGATCCATTTGACCGGGCCAGCCTGATCCTGGACACCCTGATACCCGACAATCCGAATCAGGCCTACGACATGAAAGACGTGATTCACGATGTGGTGGACGACGGACATTTCTTTGAGATTCAGCCCGGGTACGCCCCCAACATCCTGATCGGCTTCGCACGTTTCGGCGGGCAGTCCGTGGGGATCGTGGCCAATCAGCCCACGGTGCTGGCTGGAGTGTTGGACAACGATTCCTCGATCAAAGCGGCGCGGTTCGTGCGCTTCTGCGACTGCTTCAACATCCCGTTGGTGACCTTTGTGGATGTTCCCGGATTCATGCCCGGCACCGTTCAGGAGTACGCGGGGATTATCCGCAACGGCGCCAAGTTGCTTTTCGCATATGCGGAGGCTTCGGTGCCGAAAATCACCATCACCACCCGAAAATCCTATGGCGGCGCGCATTGTGTGATGAGTTCCAAGCAGCTCGACGGCGACCTGAACTACGCCTGGCCCACTGCGGAAATCGCGGTGATGGGGGGACGGGGCGCGGTGGAAATTCTCAACGCCCGGGACATCAAAGGCAAAAAGCCCGACGAAGCCAAAGCGATTCTGGCACAGAAGGAGGCCGAGTATAACGACGCCTTTGCCAATCCCTACGTGGCCGCCGGACGGGGCTATGTGGACGATGTGATCATGCCCGGCGAAACCCGGGTGCGAATTGTGCGAGGCCTGCGCGCGCTTCAGGACAAGCACATCACCTCACTGCCCAAGAAACACGGAAACATCCCGCTGTAAGCAAGGAACATGACTATGATACAAACGATACTGACAGGGAGTCTCGCCCTTTTTGCCGTCCCCGGCCCGGCCCGGGCGGTGGAGGTGACTGACCATGGTGTCAGTCTGGCGATCACCGGTATTTTGATTGTATTCGCCGGACTGGCGGCGATTTCTATTTTCATTGGATTGATGCCGAAGGTTCTAAAGCTGCTGGAACCGCGCGAGGAACCGCTGCCGGCGAAACCCCGGAAACGGACGGTCACCCCGTCGGATCACCTGGACGAAGCCACCCTCACCGCCATCGCGTTTGTGCTGCATGCGGAATCCGAACGCGCCTCTGGCCGGAACCTGAAAGTGACCCTCGGCCTCAACCCCTCGCCCTGGGCCCTCTCCAGCCAGATGCGTATTCTTCCCGGGAGACTGAAATAATCATGAGAACCTATAAACTGAATATTAACGATACGAAATACGAGATCGAGGTCAAAAGCTTCAATCTCAAAACCGCCACCCTGATGGTCAACGGCAAAACCCTGGAAGTGAATGTGGAGGAGGTCATTTCGCCCGCACCCTCTCTGGCCACCCCCGCGGCGGAGCCGCGAAAATCCTCCGGCCCCTCACCGGCGGCTTCAACCGCGAGAGTGGCGAACGGACCCGGGCCGGCTCCGGCGGGAGGCGACGGCATCAAAGCACCCATTCCCGGGGCGATTTTGTCGATCGCGGTCAAGGAGGGTGACACCATTGAGGCCGGTCAATTGATTCTGGTGATGGAGGCGATGAAGATGGAAAACCAGATCAAGAGCACCCGGGCCGGGAAGATCACCAAACTCTGTGTGCAACCCGGTGACGCGGTGGCTCAGGGACAGGATCTGGTCCTGCTTGACTAATACTGACATCTGATCCGGAGTCCCGACCATGACCGTACCGCAACTTCTCGGCGAGTATCTGAACCGTTCCATTTGCCAGGGAATGACCCTGCCGCACCTGCTGATGATCCTGTTGGGGATCCTGCTGATAACCTTGGGGGGCATCAAGGGATATAAACCGCTGCTGCTTCTGCCCATTGGTTTCGGCATGATTCTGGGGAATCTTCCCGGGTTGCAACCGGTCGGAGCTTCTGAATTTTCTCTTTTGGAACAGGGAATGCGAAGCGGGTTGTTCCCGGCCCTGATTTTCCTGGGTATGGGCGCGGCCACTGATTTTTCCAGTCTGCTGTCGAATCCCAAACTGGTGTTGTTGGGATGCGCGGCCCCGATTGGAATTGCGATGACCCTGCTGGGAATGAATCTGGCGGGAGTTCCGTTGGCGGATGCGGCGGCAATGAGCATGGCGGGTGCGGCGAACGGCCCCACGTCCGTTTACCTGGCATCGAAACTCTCACCGGACCTGATCGGCCCCATCGCGGTGGCGGCATATCTGTACATGGCATTGGTCCCCGTGATTCAGCCATGGATACTGCGGGGATTGACCACCCGTGAAGAACGGCGGATTCAGATGCCCGCGATCAGAGAGTCCCGAAAGTCCGAGCGGGTCTGCCTGCCGCTGATGCTGTTCGGGGTCTGTGTGCTGGTGTCCCCCGGATCGGTGTGGTTGATCGGGATGCTGTGCTTCGGCAATCTTCTTCGGGAAATCGGCGTGACCGAGCGGCTGGTCACGGTGGCGCGGGGCACTCTGCTGGATGCGGTGACCCTGTTGCTGGGACTGATGGTGGGGGCCTCGGCCACCACCACGAACTTTGTCACCCCCGCCACCCTGTTGTTGCTGGGAATCGGCCTGATCGCCTTTGTGCTGGCCACCGCATCCGGCATCGGCATGGCCAAACTGATGAACCGGGTGTGCGATCAAAAAACCAATCCCCTGCTCGGCGCCGCCGGTGTCTCCGCCTTCCCCGACAGCGCCCGGATTGTGCACGAGATCGGTCAGGAAGAGGACCCCTCCAACTTTCTCCTCGACCACGCCACAGCCCCCAACCTCGCCGGATTGATAGGTTCCGTGCTCACTGCGGGACTGTTTTGGATGTGGTTGGGGTAAGGGGAGTGAGGGAGATTTGTTGCTTTTGACCAATCTAAAATGTCGGGTAAAGCTACTTTGCACAGAGGGTTTACAGATGGTGGCTGTAGGCGTTTACGCCACAGACCGCTGGTTTTGGGCATAGGTTGCGGTCCGTGGCGTAAACGCCGACGGCCACTCTTTGAAACCTGGAGCTCTGTGCATTATGAGGCCAATGGCCTTGCTGTGTGGGGCTAAAATCTTTTTTTTATTACCTCCCAACATCCTATAAATCCCTGTTTCGAACAGGTTTTCCTTACCGGGTATTTTGATAGGTTCAAAAGATTGAGTTTCGCTTATAAAAATATTTGCCGGGTTGACGGAATCGAGAGACACCGCTCTTATGCTCCTATTGGTCCCTGAATAAGTTTCCGAAATGCGGCGCGGGTGACGCATTCGGCCCCCATGGCGCGCATGTGTGGACTGAGTTGTTGAATATCCAGAAGGGTGTCGCCGCGCTGGCGGAGGCGTTCCACCAGAGCCTGGATGGCGGCTTTGCCGGCGTTGGGTTTGAGGTGGAACATGCTTTCGCCGGAGAAAAAGGTCCCGCTGTCGATGCCGTAGAGTCCGCCAGCCAGGTCATCGCCGCTCCAGATTTCCACACTGTGGGCGAATCCCCGGTGGTGGGCCGCGATGTAGGCCTCCCGCATCAGAGGGTGTATCCAGCTTTCGGGTTCATGCGCATGGTGACAGGCGAGAATCACCTCGGAAAAGGCCTGGTCGAAGGTGACGTGATAGCCGGATGTGCGAAGCTGTCGCCGGGTGCTTTTACCCAGGTGGAAGTTTTCCAGACGCAGGATTCCGCGCTGACGCGGGGTCACCCAGGGAAAAAAACGCGGGTCATCTCCCGGCCAGGGAAAAATGCCCAGAGGGTAGGATGCCGCCAGTGCCTCAACCGGGATGGTGTTGGAGATCCAGACCAGTTCCTGCCGGTTTCGGAGATGGCGCGCCCGTATGTCAAAAAATTGTTGAAAGTCCCCGATGGAGGGCTGACGGAGAGTGCTCATGGGCTACAACAGACCCGGTTGGGCCGGAGGGGGCGGCTTGAGACCGAAGCGTTCATAGGCCAGCGGAGTGGCGACGCGTCCCTGGGGGGTGCGCTTGAGGTAGCCCTCCTGAATCAGATAGGGCTCGTACACCTCCTCCAGAGTGCCCGCCTCTTCGCCCACCGAAACAGCTAGGTTGCTGATCCCCACCGGACCGCCCTGGAAACGCTCCAGCAGGGTCTGCAGATACCGCTTGTCCATTTCGTCCAGGCCGTATTTGTCAATTTCCAGCATGTGGAGGGCCTGATCGGCCACGGGTTGGGTGATGCGGTTGTCGGCCCGCACCTGCGCGTAATCGCGCACCCAGCGCAGGAGATTGTTGGCGATTCGTGGGGTTCCCCGGCTGCGGGAGGCGATTTCCATGGCCCCTCCGTCCTCAATATCCACATTGAGGATGCGGGCGGAGCGGTGAACGATGGAGTTGAGGTCCTCGTGAGAATAATAATCCAGCCGGTTGTTCATGCCGAATCGGGAGCGGAAGGGCGCCGAGAGCAGACCGGTGCGGGTGGTGGCACCCACCAGAGTGAAACGGGGCAGATTGAGGCGGACGGAGCGGGCGTTGGGTCCCTGATCGATCAGAATATCAATGACAAAATCCTCCATGGCGGAGTACAGATATTCTTCCACGGCACGGGGAATGCGGTGAATTTCGTCGATGAAGAGGATATCCCCCTTTTCGAGGCCGGTGAGCAGTCCGGCCAAATCCCCGGCCTTGTCCACCGCAGGCCCAGAGGTGCTGCGCACATTCACTTCCATTTGTTCCCCGAGAATGTAGGCCAGGGTGGTTTTTCCGAGTCCGGGTGGACCGGAGAGCAGCACATGGTCCAGCACCTCTCCGCGTCCTTTGGCGGCGGTCACCATGAGTTCGAGGCGTTCGGTGACTTTGCGTTGCCCCACATAATCGCAGAATCGGGTGGGGCGCAGACTCATCTCGAAGTCCTGATCCACGCGAATAAATTCTTGATCGGGTCCCGGGCTCATACGTGATTCCTAGTAAAGGTCTCCACCGGAGCGGGCGTATTCCTGAAGCACCGCAGCCGCTTCCGTTTGCAAAATGGGTCCGTGGACCCGGATGTCGCGTTTCTCCAGACGCTCCCTCCAGTCTTCCGGGCAGGGGCCTTCATCGAACCCGATGGCCTCCACATCGTCGCGGTCCGCTCCGAACTCCAGCTTTACCACCCCCGACCAGGGAATGGCTCCGAAGCACTGCGAACAGGGTTGCGCACTGGTGGTCAGGACATATCGGCCTTTTTGAGAAAGATCCACCACCCCCGCCTGTTGTTGCGCCAGCATCAGCGCCATCATCTCCGCGTGGGCCACGCTGCATCCGGAGGAGAGCACCCGGTTGACACCGGCGGACAGGCAGGCTCCGGTGTCCAGATTGAACACTCCGGCGGCGAAGGGACCTTCGCGACGATCCACGTTGTCCGCCGCCCAGCCGATCACCGCCCGCATACGGGATTCGGGGTCTGCTGCAATCAGAGGCTCCGCTTTTTCGCGCAAGGAATCGGGAATGGACAGTTCAACTTTGGTTTTCACCGGAATTTCACCTCGTCGGATGTGCCGGGATAGACGCCTTCCCCCTCCAGGGAACTCAAATCCAGTTCCGCGATGGATTGGTTGGGCTTGGTGTCGGTGACTTTGACGATGGCAATTCGTTTTCCCTCCCGGAGAATAGTTCCGTAGTCGCCTACATCAATTCCCTGTTCGGTTCCCTGGTTGATGACGACGTAGTGCCAGTGTGGATTCACATACAAGAGTGAAATCTGATTCGGGGATTCGGTTTCCGCATCCTTCACGGGTGTTGCCGATCGGTTCACCTCCGCGGAGGCCTCGGCGTCCGACTCGATCCGTTCCCGGCGCATGGCCTGGATTTGCCGGCCCAGATTGAGGACATCCCCCATTAACTGTTCATTCCGGCTTTTGAGCCGAAGATTTTCCCCGCGCAGATTTCCCACCACCATTTTCAATTCCTGAATTTCCGCCAGCAGTATTTCAGGAGGAGGGGTTCGCGCCATCAGGGGCCCGATCACAAACATCAAACTGTAAAGTCCTATCCGATACATGTCCTGATTTCTAATCACAAGCCCTCGGCCTGTCGAGTGCATTCAGAAGACGATTCAGGCCGACCTTTACTGAAAAACCGAATCCAGCATCAGCGCCAGGAAATTATAGAGCCCATGAAGGACCACGGCGGTGATGAGCAGGGGGGCACCGGTTTCGAGTTTGGGGGGCTCCCGTGTGCGGTCCGATTCACTCCAGATATTGGTGACTCCCCAGCCGGCAATAAAGCTGCATCCGGTGTGCAGGGCCACGCAAACGGTCCACCGCCACCGGATCAGGGAGGGGGAGGGATCGGGGATGTATACGTGGAGATAAAGGAAGTTCTCGATAATCGAAAAGACCAGTCCCGAAGCGAGGGCGCAGAGCAGGATCTGACTGCGAGTGGAAAAGCGGGCGGGGTTGCGCTCCACCACCATGAGTGGACCCATGATTTTCCCGATTTCTTCGATCAAGGGTCCGGCCACCACCAGCAGCAGAAATCCGGCCCCAGGTCCCTGAGTGAAGAAAGCGGAGAACACGGCGAGGGGGCCCGCGATCAGCGACAGCAACAGGGTGAGCCGCCAGGAAGAGAGCAGGGTGGTGCGTGTCTTTTGGGTGGCATACCAGTCCGCATACGGACGCGGATTTCCATCCGCCTGCTGTGAGGGTTCCATCCACACCGACTCGATCGGGGTCTCTCCGTTGCTGCGCTG
This sequence comes from Kiritimatiellia bacterium, assembly GCA_040905625.1. GTDB lineage: Bacteria > Verrucomicrobiota > Kiritimatiellia > SS1-B-03-39 > UBA6053 > UBA6053. The sequence continues at coordinate 14,416 of JBBDRC010000210.1, read as the reverse complement.
CGGAGGCTGTTGCATGTGGGGTTCGTCAAAAACGGAATCGCCCGATGTCCGCCGGGGGGATTTCATGCCGCGATGGGATCTTGGGCATCCTGTTTCGAACAGTAGCCGGTGCCGTACGCCAAAATGGTGACCATGGAGGCCTTTTTCGCCATGTTGGCATTCCCGGAAATATCCACAAATTCGACCCGCAGATTCGCCACCGCGTTCATACCTGCGGCATGGGCCAGCTCGATGACCTGCAAAATGGCTTCGCGGCGGGCGCGGTCGAGAGTTTTTTGATAGCTTTTGACTTCGCCGCCAAAGATATTTTTCAAATTGCCCAAAAAGCCGCGGAAATGATCGATGCCCAGGGTGACCTCGGCACACAGTAACTCGGGAGTCACGCTTCCAAGTTGAGGATGGATGTAGCTCTTGAGATCGGTGCTGCGAATGTGGGCCACGACCTGTTGTCGCTCTTCCATGCGTTTATTGTGCGTGCGGGCAATGGAATTCCCGGCAAAAAACGCGATGACCAACAAAAAGAGCGGTCCGATAAAATAGATCAGGACGATGAAGAGGTCTCCCATGACGGCTCTCCTTAGGAAACCGGGAGAGGAGGGGGAATGCCTTCCACCGCCGCAGTCGGGTGTGACGATCCGGTGGCGGAGAGTTTGACCGCGGTGCCGTACACATAGAGTTCGGCGGCACCCTGGGTGATAGCGCTGGTGCTGAAACGAACGTTGACCACGGCGTCCGCTCCGAGTTCACGCGCCTGGGCGATCATGCGGGTGCTGGCATCCCGACGGGCCTCGGTCAGCAGTTCGGTGTAGCCTCTCAACTCTCCGCCCACGATGTTTTTAAAGCTGGCGGCGATGTCGCGTCCCATGTGTTTGGCGCGCACGACGTTTCCCTGAACGATGCCGAGGGACTGGACGATCTCGTATCCGGGTAGAGTTTCGGTATTGACGACGATCATAAAGGTTCCTGAGGGTTTAGGTTGCGTTCAGTATGGGATGAATAAAAAGAGGTGATACGGTCCCAAATCTCTTCGGGCTCCTCCGCGAACGAAAACAGGTTCAGATCTTTGGGGCTGATCACCCCCTCTGCGGCCAAAGCCTCCAGATTGACGATGCGGTCCCAGAAGACTTTTCCCACCAAAATCACCGGCACGGGAGGCGATTTCCGGGTTTGGATCAACGTGAGGGCTTCAAACAATTCGTCGAGAGTGCCAAAACCGCCGGGAAAAGCGACCAGAGCTTTGGCCCGCATGAGGAAATGCATTTTACGAATGGCAAAATACTGGAAATTGAAACAGAGTTCGGGGGTGATATAGGGATTGGGGGCTTGTTCAAAGGGGAGTACAATATTGAGCCCGATACTTTTCGCGCCCACATCGAACGCGCCCCGGTTTCCCGCCTCCATGATGCCGGGGCCTCCCCCGGTGACGACCACATATTCGCATTCGCCATCGATCTGACAGGTGGAGGAAACCAAACGGCTGAATTCGCGGGCGACCGCATAATAACGGGACTGCTCCACTTTCTTCTCCGCTCTTACCACCTCGGCCTGAACGTTTGCATCCGAAGGTGATTTATCCAATAAAGCTTTGGCGGCGGTCCATTCGGCCTCCGCCACATCCGGGGGGAGGGTGCGTGCACTGCCGAAAACCACGATAGTCGAGTGAATGCCCTGTTCCTGCTGCGCAATTTCCGGTTTATGCAACTCCAATTGCAGGCGGACGGGCCGCATCTCGTCGCGGTGCAGCATTTCGGCATCTTCATAGGCCAGTTTGTAGGCGGGTGAGGCCAACAGTTTTTGTTCCAGTTCTGTCCGGCGGGATGCGTTGTCTACTGATTGTGTCATGATGTGTGCATGGGGATTCAATTGGTGACTGTTTCTTTCATATCAGACGGAAATGTCCAGTCGAACTCCTGGTTTTATTTTCACAAACCGGAAAGTACTAGATTGATCCTCCGGCGAAGAACCGCAGGGCATCCAATTGATGAAATAGAGGCGGCGATTGCGGTGGCTTTTTCAGCATTTCATGCGTAATCATTTTCCGGAATCCCCGTCCCATATCATATGAAAATTCTCTCTTTATGTTTAACTGTGTGGTCTCTTTTTTTTCTGGGGGCCGCGCAAAGTCAGTCTTTCACCTCTCCCTTTCAAATTGCCGGACAGGGCGAAGCCGAATCGGAACCTGAAACAACCGTCGATCTGATCTCGGAATACCCGACCTTTGTGCCGGGTGATCAGTTGCTGCTGGGAGTAGTGGTGACGATGAAGCCGCATTGGCACAGTTATTGGAAGAATCCGGGGGATTCCGGTATGCCCACCACCGTGAAATGGGAGGTGCCGGAAGGATTCGAGGTGGGGGAAATCCAGTGGCCCACCCCGGAGCGTTTCCTGTTGGAGAGACTGGTCAGTTATGGGTACGAGGGAGAATTCACGTTGCTGATGACCCTGCAAACTCGTGAGAATTTTCCCGTTGGTGAAACTGTGGACATAAAGGGAAAGGTGAGCTGGCTGGAATGCAAGGATGTGTGTTTGCCGGGCAGCGGGACTATTTCTCTTCAGTTGAAATCGGCGGAGAGCACCGGGGAAGTGAATGCACGTATTGAACAGGCGGCGGAACGGATGCCCCGCTTTGAGGACTGGCCGACAACTGTGGAGTCCACGGACACTGAAACCACGCTTCGGATTCAAGTGCCGGAAGATGCCGGGAGCTTTGCCCATTTTTTCCCCTATGAGGAGGGGGGCTGGATATTGGAACCGGAACCGGAACTGGTTCGGGATGGTTCCTCTTTGGAGATTCGGTTGGTGCGGAATGGCACAGCGTCCGATGCACCGGGTCCACCCGCGGGGGTGCTGGTGGATGAAGAGGGAGGGGGTGTGGACATCCGACCGATGGAGACTCAAACGCCGGCAGGGAATCCGGCGATGGAGGAGGAAAAACCCAAAGGAATTTTCTATTATCTGGGATTCGCGTTTCTGGCCGGGATCGGTATGAATCTGCTCCCGTGCATCTTTCCGGTGTTGGGACTTAAAATATCCGGTTTTATTGAACAGGCACAGGGAGATCAGGCTTCGGTACGCAAACATGCCCTGGTGTTCGGGGCGGGGGTGGTGATTTCACTCTGGATTCTGGGCGCGATTGTGGGTCTGCTGGGTGCAGCGTGGGGGGCTCAGTTTCAGGATCCGAGGGTGGTGATCGGTATGTTGCTGATTCTGACTTTTTTCACCATGAACTTGTTCGGGGTGTTTGAAATGGGGAACTCGTTGACCACGGTGGGGGGCGGATTGAGCCGGAAACAGGGCTATGCCGGATCTTTTTTTCAGGGTGTTCTGCTCACGGTGATTGGTACGCCCTGTACCGGGCCGGTGTTGGCAGTGGTGATTGTGTGGATGTTCACCCAGCCGCTCTGGATCGGATTTCTCGCGTTCACCCTCATGGGGGTTGGCATGGCGCTCCCTTATGTGGCGTTGGCGTTCAGCCCGAAACTGATCGAAAAACTGCCGCGTCCGGGGAACTGGATGATCACCTTCAAGCGGGCCTCGGCCTTTATGATCGTGTTGTTTTTGTGGGTGCTGCTGTATGTGCTGCGGGGACAAATCTCCGCAGAGGGAACGGTGCAGGTGGTGGGAGCAATGCTGCTGGTTTGTTTCGCGGCCTGGGTTCTGGGCACCTGGGCGGCCCCCGGACGTTCAAAGCGTTCGGAAACCCTGGCAAAAGTGATGTGCGTTTTGTTGTTGGCGCTGTCCGGATACCTCGCGTTCACGTATCATGAACCCGTCGCGGAGCGAACGGAGGCCTTGAATGCCCGAATTGAGTCGGGCGGGCCCATCCGCTGGTCGGATGTGACCCCGGATCTGGCGAAGCGGCTGGTGGAGGAGGGCGTTCCGGTTCATTACCGTCCGTATTCCCCGGAATTAGTGGAGGAGTTGCGTGAACAGGGACATCGGGTGTTTGTCGACTTTACCGCGGACTGGTGTACCATCTGTAAAATCAACAAATTCAACGCCCTGCATAAAGAAAACGTGATGAAGGCTTTTGAGGAACACAACGTGGTGACCCTGCGGGCGGATTGGACCGCCCGGGACGAAGTGATCGCGGAGGTGCTGGCCGATTACGGTCGGCGGGGCGTTCCGGTGTACCAGTTGTTCGACGCGACTCCCGGCACCCGGGCAACGCTGCTTCCCGAAAAACTGTACCCGGACACCATTTTCGAGGCCCTTGACAAACACTTGTAGAAGATAGAAGATAGGAGACTGGAGATAGGAGAAGTCGGACCATCTAACAACTATCAACCAACAACCAACAACCATCAACGAACCTCTAACCTCTAAAATCTGACCTCTGAAACCTAAACTCTCAAAATAACCCAAATGGAGAAATCGAATGAAAAACATGATGAAAATTGTATGCGTAGTCGCCCTGACGGGCATGCTGGGCCTGGCCCATGCGGCGGAAGCTCCCGCTTTCACGCTGACGGATACGAATGGCACCGAACATTCCCTGTCAGATTTTAAAGGCAAGGTGGTGGTGTTGGAATGGTTCAACCATGGGTGTCCCTTTGTGAAAAAACATTATTCGGAGGGCCACATGCAGGCCTTGCAGCAATCCTACCGTGACAAAGGGGTGGTGTGGCTGGCCGTCTGTTCCTCTGCGGAAGGCAAACAGGGCTACGAAACCGCTGAAGGTCATAACAAAACCGCCGAAGCGAAAGGAACCAATGCCACTGCCATTCTCATGGACACCGATGGAACCGTCGGAAAAGCCTATGATGCCAAGACCACTCCGCATATGTACGTGATCGATGCGGAAGGACAGTTGGTGTATCAGGGTGCCATCGATGACAAGCGATCCACCAACACGGATGATATTGCAACATCCAAAAATTACGTGAAAGCCGCGTTGGATGCGGTTCTTGCGGGTGAGGCCGTGGAAGTCGCCTCTTCCAATCCTTATGGGTGCAGTGTGAAATACTGATTACACTCCCATGTGATCAAGTCGAAAGCCCCTCGCGGTTGCCCGGGGCTTTTTTAGGGTTGCGGTCACGTTCCCCGTCAGATAATTCCTTTTTTTCTGTCAATCCCCTCCACCTGACACTTGTCCCGCATCATATCCATGCCTTTAGCGCTTTTCCCACAAACCCGACACTCCCGTACCCAAGACCGACTGCATGACAAAATGGGAGAATCCCGATGATACTCACGCTTTTTCTGTTGTGCGTGCAAATCGGGGGGTTCATCTCATCTCTGCATGCGGTAATGGCCACCCGCACCCCGCAGGGTGCGATTGCCTGGGTGATCTCGCTGAATACCTTTCCCGTGATCGCTCTGCCCGCCTATTGGATATTCGGACGAAACAATTTTCGCGGCTACGTGGTGGCCCGAAAAGAACAGGATGCCCAACTGCGCGAACTGATCACCGAACTGGTCCATGCGTATCCACAGGTGTTTTCGAAACAATGTGACTTGCACTCACCGATTCGGGCGGCGGAGGAATTGGCCAGGGTGCCGGTGATGAAAGGAAATGATGTGAAATTGTTGATAGATGGTGAGGACACCTTTCTTTCGATTCTGGAGGGGATTCAACAGGCCGGATTGTATATTCTGGTACAGTTTTACACGGTGAGAGACGATAGTATTGGACGCAAACTGCAGGCGGCTCTGATCGAAAAAGCGCATGCGGGGGTGCGGGTCTATATCCTGTTTGATGAGGTGGGCAGTCATAAGTTGCCCCATGACTATCTTGAAAAACTCCGCGATGCCGGAGTGGAAATTCATCCCTTCAACTCCCGGAAAGGATGGCGAAACCGGTTTCAGTTGAATTTCAGAAACCATCGCAAAGTGGTGGTCGTCGATGGCCATACCAGTTGGATGGGCGGACACAATGTGGGTGATGAATATCTGGATGGTGGCGGGGCTTTTACATCCTGGCGTGACACCCACATTAAAATCGAGGGACCCGCGAGCCTGCCCGTTCAGTTCGCGTTTATGGAGGATTGGAAGTGGGCAACGGATTCCAGACTGGATCTGGATTGGGAACGGGGATTTGAAATCACTCCGGGGGAGAAAGATGTTTTAATTCTTCCCACCGGTCCCGCCGATGATCGCGAAAGCGCCGCTCTGATGTTCACCCATGCCATCAACAATGCCCGGGACCGAATCTGGATTGCCAGTCCATACTTTGTTCCCGATGAAGGCGTGATCCAGGCTCTGCAACTGGCGGTCCTGCGGGGTGTCGAAGTCAGAATCCTGATCCCCGATCTCGCGGATCATCATTTGGCCTATCTCGCCGCCTTCAGCTCTCTCAAACAAGTGGGAGACGGCATCCGGATCTGGCGCTATACCGAAGGTTTCATGCACCAAAAAGTCGTCCTGGTGGACCACAATATAGCCAGCGTGGGGACGGCGAATTTTGATAACCGCTCCTTCAGGCTTAATTTTGAAATTACGGCTATGATCCTGGATAAATCTTTTAACCGGGAAGTGGAAGAGATGCTCCTGCGGGATTTTGAGCGTTCCATTCCCATGGAAGCAAATGCTCTGGACCACAAATCATACCCGTTTCAATTAATGTCCCGATTCTCCAGTCTCTTTGCACCGATTTTATAGAGTCCCGGAGGCGATCCGGCAGCGCTTCGCCAGATCCCGGTGCTTTTCGGGCACGCGTTCGGACGGCGTGACCATTTCCATCATCCGTTTTTGGTCATCCCGATAAATGTGCAGGGCTTTTTTGTAGGTGGCCCGGTTTTTGGTGAGGTGCAGGGTATAGGGTCGTCCTCTTTCCTCTGTCCGGAGGTCCAGATCCAGACCATTTCGTTTCACAAGGTATTCCATTTCATAGCGGAGACCCTGTCTGGCACTGAAGGCGAGAGATTGTTTGTCGGGATCCTGTAAAAAGGTTTGGAGCTGTTCGGCGTTCACTCCTGTTTCATCCAGAATTGTGGGGTCCTTCCAGTCTTTGGGCGCGGGAGGAGCACACTCCGAGCGTTCGAGAAGGGCCTCCACGCAGGCCCGCCACAGCAGGTCGTACACCTTGCGATCCTGAACGGCTTCGGCAGCATGTAAAAATGCGGGGAACCAAAATTCTTCTGCGGAAAAAACTGTCGGATTTCTCCGCAGGACCTCAAGTAACTCCACCGCTGGCCTGCCAGCGCGTATCGGCAGAAGCCGATTCAGGCATTCCTCCAGCATTTTCGGTGGGAAACTGCGGGGAACGTGAGGTTCGTCGAATGTATAGCGGGCATCCTGTTTCGGGGGATGCAGTGTTTCCTGAAGGAAAGATTCATACCGGGATCGATACCCCCGGTTTCCCTGACGCGCCCCGGGCAGGTGTTGCAGGAGAAGTTGGAAAGCTTCTTCATAGGGAAGTTTATCATCCGGGAACGGAGCTGCGGCCAGGGTCCAGAGTTCCAGACAATCCCGCGGCAGACAGGCGACATAACGCTCAAAAAGTTCCGCCAGACAGGATTCCGCATCCGGGAGCGGCAGTGCGGACAGGCTTTGGGAGAGGCTCTGATTGCAGATCCCGTCATAGACTTCGAGCAGGGGCCCCCGCCAGGTTCCCTGAATCAAATCATCGAATCCGAGGCGGCGGAGACTGTCCAGCAACTCGGGAATGTGATCCGCACCCAGTTGAGACTGACAGAATTCCTCCAAGACATGCTCCGAGATGATTTCCAGTTGTTCCCTGTCCTCCGTTGATAAGGTGTCGGTTAATGTTCGGGACCGGTTTGCCAGGAATCCAATGGCGCTTGGAAGTCCGTTTCCCAGGCAAATTGCCGCGCCGTCTGCTTTGGGCCACAGCACCAGGGCGGCGCGAAGGTAGGCGCGGTCGAAGCTGGCACCCGCGTTTCCGGTGTTTCCATGAAAATTCTCTTCGTCGGGAGACTCGGCATCCAGGGCACCGGGAGGCAATAGATCCTCGGCCGGGTCGAACTGCATTTGTCCGTAGCCGACGGGTTCGTCGTTCGCGTCACGCCAACTGTCTACATAGGCATCGCGCTCATCCGCAACTGCATCTTCAATATCAAACTCATCAGGCTCCTCTCCGTAATCGTAAAACCCCTCGAAATATCCGTATTCTTCGATGTGCACCATGGCCAGATGCAGTTCGAAATCTGCCTGTTCGGCGGCCACCCGCAGCACCCTGGCGAGAGCGGCGTCTTCTCCTTTCAGAGCGTGCAGGGACAGGGCGCTTTCGGTGTATTTATGTTCCAGAAGGTAGACGATTTTGCGGGGAATTTCATAGGGGTCTCTGTTTGCGGCGTCCCATTCCCGCAGGGCCTTTTCGACCGCCCGCACCGCGGTTCTGTCATCAGCGGGAGCGGAGGGCATGTCGCCTTGTTTCCTCAACAGATTATACACCAGGCAAATCCGGTTCCCGCTGGTAATCGGTTCCACTTCGTGCTCACAATCCGCATAAAAGGCCGCAAAACGGATTTCAGCGCTTTCGAGGGGGCACAAATCCAGGCTGACCTCCTGATCCGCGTGCCGAATCCGCAGGGTGCCCCCGGAGTGAGCGGAAGGGAGAGTGACGACCAGGGTAGCGAACATACCCTCGGATTTTTCGGTGTCGCGATGGGCCTGAAAGTGTCCCCCCTCTGCATACACGAGCAATTTGTAGAGTTCCGCCTCCACCACCGCGTCCCCGCACCCGAGGTCGCTTCGCACCTGATCGACCACGTCCTCCAATGCCCGGCTCCACCCGTTTCCGGAGAGGGTAAACGCGGACAACGGCACCTGCCAAACCTTGCGCACCGATTCGTCGACCAGGGTTTGTTCGCCGCGACCATACGGCGCTTTTTCAGCCGCCATGCGCACCAGGGTTTCCGCCTGTGCGGCCGTAACGGGAAATGAAAGTTTGCCCAGTCCGTCCACCTCCACGGTCGGCATCGGCACTTCGCGGATTCCGGTCGAAAAATATGTGCCGGGGCGGTGGACTGTTTCCAGGGCCGTCACGAGCGCATCACCGTCGGAGGCGTATGTGATGTCCATGTCTGTAGAACTCATGTATCTTTCTCCTGCATGGTTTCATAGTAACGGCGCAACCGCTCCAGGCTGCGGGCATTCAATTTCAACTTCCCTTTTCTGTTTTCCCAGACCGCGATAGCGGGTGCACTCACTCCGACCTCCCGGGCAAAAGCATATTTGCTGAGTCCGCTTTGTTTTCGTAGTTTTCGGACCAGGGCGGCAGTGGGTATAAAAGGTTTTACGGGCGGAGGCTTGGCCGGGTTTTTGGAGACAGCTTTCGTCTTTTTCGGTGCTTTGGACGACACGGGAGGCGAGGGTGGTTCTTCGGAGGAGTCGAGTTCGATCCCGAACACATCGCCGAGGCTGCCGGTGTCGATCCTACGCCGTTTACGTCCGGTGGATGCAGGGCTTTCGAAGGTTTCCAGGCTGTCGGTCTGGCTGATGAGGTCGTTGTGGTCCACGCCGCGGAGGGTGAAGAGCAGTTCGGGGTGTTGGTCCAGGCGCGCCCCCACGCCGTAGAGCACGGCGGCGATGTGTTTGCACATGCCGGCCCAGTCCGGGCAGGAGCAATTGAGTTCGATTTCGTCTGGATGCGGAAACAGCCCTTCATCTTTGTCGGTGACAATGGTCATGATCTCACTGGATATCTTTCCCTGGAGCAGTTCGATTAACGAGCCGATTTTTCCACGGCACCGCGCCTGCAGAGTCTCCCATTTGCTGGCGGGTAAGGGTTTGATTTTGATATGCAGTTTGTACAGTTCCGATCCCTGCACGTAGGCGTCAATCACCCCGGGTTTGATGGACAGGTGCACCACGGAGCCGTTCCGAACGTAGGTCCGCCCGCGGGGCAGGCGGTTCGAATAGTCGCTGTACGATTCCAAATGGTCGCACCAGCCGCGCCCCCAAAAGCTGGTGGCGATTTTTAATCGGTGACTGAGTTCGCCCAGGGGTTCAATTTTCAGCCCTTTTTTTTCGAGGCTTTGCATTTTCGTTCGTGCCTGTTGCCGACGTGTGGCAACCGGTACGTAGGGGCTGTAAAATGAAGTTCGGCTCATATTGAGGTTTCCGTTTTGCTGATGTCCAGACGAATAAAATTCAATAACTCCTCGTTGTTCATTTCGGTAAGGTTCTTTTCAGCGCCCTCTCCGAGAATGGCATCGGCTGTATCCTGTTTTTCGGTGAGAAGCACGTCAATTTTCTCCTCCAGCGTCCCGGAAGTGATAAATTTGTGCACCAGGACGTTCCGTTTCTGTCCAATGCGAAACGCGCGGTCGGTGGCCTGGTTCTCCACTGCGGGATTCCACCATCGGTCGAAATGAATCACATGGCTGGCGGCGGTGAGATTGAGTCCGGTGCCTCCCGCTTTGAGCGAAAGCACAAAGAAGGGAGGTCCCTCCTCGCGCTGAAACTGTTGAACCATGTTCTGTCGCTCTTTGACGGGCGTGCCTCCGTGCAGAATAAGGCCCCGCTGCCCGAACACCCCGGCGAGACAGCTCTCCAGGGGATCGGTGATTTCCTTGAATTGGGTGAACACCAGCACCTTCTCCCCGCGCGAGGCGATCTCTTCGCACAGATCAATCAGGCGCAGAAATTTTGCGCTTTCTTTTGGGGCATATCCGCCGCTGGAAGTGAGTTGATCGGGATGGTTGCAGATTTGTTTGAAGCGCATCAAATAAGCCAGCACCAGGCCCCGTCGCTTCATCCCGTCGCTGTCCTCCAATGCCCTGGCCAGTTCTCCTGCGCTCTGTTGATACAGGCGCGCCTGCGCGGGCGATAAACCGCAGAAAACTTTCATTTCCGTTTTGTCCGGCAGGTCCGTGATGATGGATTTGTCGGTTTTCATGCGCCGGAGAATGTAGGGCGCCACCAGACGGCGGAGCGGGGCGTAGTGGGCCTGCCCGTCGCGGTTGAGTTGTTTGACAAAAGCGCCGAACTGTGAAGCGGTGCCGAGAAGTCCCGGATTGATGAAGTCGAACAGGGCCCAGAGATCTCCCAGCCGATTCTCCACCGGGGTGCCGGTGAGTGCCACCCGCATTTGGGCCTGAAGCTTTCGAACCGCTTTGCTTTGGCGGGAACTGTGATTCTTAATCGCCTGGGCTTCGTCCACAATCACCCAGCCCCATTGAATGGAGGCGGGCCAGTCCAGTCGGTTCAACATGCCGTAGGTGGTGATAACCAAATCGAGTTCGTCCAACCGCGCGGGAGCCCCGGTTCCTCCCGCAGAAGCATGGGCGATATGGAGCCGCAGGCCGGGCGCGAATTCGGAGGCCTCGCGTTGCCAATTGCCAATCAGCGAGGCGGGCACCACCAACAGACTCGGCGGAGCCTCGGGCATGATTTCCTGTTTGCGGAGCAGAGCCGCGAGCACCTGCATGGTTTTTCCCAGGCCCATGTCATCTGCCAGACATGCCCCCAGGCCGGCGCGTGAGCAGAACCAAAGCCAGTCCAGGCCGATGGACTGATAGGGACGCAGGGTGGCGCGGAGGGCGGCGGGCGGTTCAATCGGGTCGGGCGCTGAGAGTTGACGCAGCAGATCCTCCAATTGGCCGCCCGCCTTCGCAAAGGCCCAGTCGTGCTCTTCAGCCTCATCTCCGCTTTCCCGCAACTGTTCAGAAGCCCCTGCCAACAGCCGCATTCCCTCGATAAACGAAATTCCATCCTCATGGGCGAGAGACTGCCAATGGTCGAGCGCATCCTGAAGTTTTTCCCGGTCCACTTCAATCCACTTACCCCGAAACAGAGTCAGACCCTCCGCATCCCCGGCCAGCAGATCGCGGAGTTCCTCCGGGCTTACCTTTACCCCGTCCACTTCAACGGACAGGGTGAAATCCAGCATCGCGTCCAAGCCCATCCCCGCTTTTTTCGTATCGCCGATGGTGGCCTGAACCCGGGGGCGATTCCCCCGCTTTTGCCACCAGTTCGGAAGTCGAACCAGCAACCCCGCCTCCTCATAGACCGGAAATTGCTTCAGAAAGCGAAAAGCCTCCTCCGGAGTCCAGGCTAGGGGGTGAAAGACATCCCCGGACTCGATCAAATCGGCCATGAATTCACAGGAAGATGCGGCGGCGTGGAGCGGGCGGAGGAGATTGAGCAGCGCAGGTTTGTTTTTGGCGCCGCTGTATTCCGCCAGAGCTTTCCCCAGAGGAAGCTGGGTGAGACGGCCGGATTGAGAGACGTTGGAGGCATAGGAGGCCATGAACGCGAACGGGCATTCAGGATCGTTTTTATTTTCCGCCAAATGCAGGGTAACCCGTCCCACCCGCGACCAGGCCGGGGCGTATTTCGCGAGAAACGGAGCCATGCCATTTTCGGTACGCACCTGTTGCATCACCCAGATCATGACTTCCGACCAGATGTCCCGTAAGGTCAGCGGATTCAGATATTCCGCGCCCGGCATGGGCGGGGCGTTGAGTGACCACTCCGCCAGGGCGGATTTGTCTGGGTGGATGTGTTCGAATGCGTCTTTCGAATCAGCGGGAATCTGACAGAGCTGACGCACCAGCGCATCGATAATGGATTTCCAATACAGGCAGGATGCATCGGCCGCGGGCGGTGCCGCATGGCCGCCCAGATAAAACAGCCCAGCCTCCTCCGACTCATCAAACGCGGCCCGCGAGGGGTGTTGCGGATCGAAACAACGAACCCGACCCGAGGGGGAGAGGCCAAAAGAAGCGGAAATCGCGGGTTTCACGGGGAAATTCAACGGATATCACGCCATTTCCCAGGCCACAATGCGCCGTTTTTCTTTGCTGAACTCCACGCCGATGCAGGTGACTTCCCGCCCGGCTGCGCGGTGTGCCCGGTCGTAGCCTTTTTCAAGAATTTGGGCCAGAGCCTTGCCCTCCGGCTCGTCGTCCACGACCTTGAACTCAAAAATCAGGGCGCGGTTTTCGATGAGCACTTCCATATCCAGCCGTCCGGCGTTGCTGCTTTTTTCCGCATGAACCTCCAGCCCCAGCGAAGCGAAGAAGGCATAGAAGACACTTGCGTAGTACCCTTCGTATTGGGCGATGGGATTCTTTTTGTACCACTCATTCGGGATGGATTCGTAGAAGCTGGTCAGCAGTTTGCGCAGGCCCTCGAGGTCGTTTGCTTCGATCAGGTCGTAGGCCTCGGGCATCCGTTTGGACGCCCTGGCCTCATGGGGGGTCCAGTCGCGCATCAGGGCTTCCAGCAGACTGGTTTTCACTTCCAGGTTGGGGTAGCCCATCAGGTAGCGCGGCTGAACGCCCTGGTACTTGACCGACTGGATTGTCAGGTATCCGGTCTGGAAAAGTAGCGCCTCGGTGCCGATATTCGCCACTTCAAAGGTCGAGAGCAGATCATAACTGGCCAGAGTGCGGGAGAGGTCGGGCAGGAAAGTCGGACGGTTGCGAAGCACCTTGAGGAGAAAGGAGGGGCTGCCGGTCTCGTACCAGAAGGGTTGAAACACGCGTTTCTGGAACAGCAGCAGCAGATCAAAGGGATTGTACACGGATTCCCCGGTCCAGTTGTAGCCGTTGTACCACAGCCGGATTTTTTCCCGGTTGAGTCCTTCCAATTCCGGGGCGAAGACTGTGTCGACATCCCGGTCCGTATAACCGCAGATCGCACTGTATGGTTCATCCAGCGTAATGTCGTTGAGATTGTTCAGCTTGGAAAACAGGTTCACCTTGGAAAACTTGCTCACCCCGGTGAGCAGTGCGAATTTCAGATGCGGATCGAGTTCTTTGATGGCGGAGTAGAAGTCGCTGAGTCCGTTGCGCATGATCTGAGCCAAGGGAGCGTCCTCGATGTGGTCAAGGATGGGCTTGTCATACTCGTCCACGAGGATGACCACCCGCTGACCGTATTTTTCGTGGGCGGCGCGGACGAGTGTGCGTAATCGGGGGGTGCCTTCTTCCAAGCTTTCTCCTGCCAAATCCAAACGTTCCGCATGACGCGTGAGTTGGATACGCAGTTCCTTTTCAAGGGTCTCACGGCTATCGATTCCCCCGTCGCCAAAACTGAAGCGCAACACCGGATGTTTCTTCGACCAGTCCCAATGCTTCTCTGCGTAAAGGCCTTTAAACAGGGATTGATTGCCCTCAAACAGCTCCTTCAGCGTGTCCACAAACAGACTCTTGCCAAAGCGCCGGGGGCGGGAGAGGAAGTAGTAGGACCCTTCCTCGACCAGGCGACAGGCAAAGGGGGTTTTATCGACATAGTAGCAGTTTTCTTCACGGAGTTTCGCGAAGTTCTGGATGCCAATGGGCAGTTTTTTACGGGGCAGAGATGCGGACATGGAGGAACGATAGCGTTTTCCGGGGCATAATGCAAATGAAGAGCGTGTGGAAGAGGCGTTTGGGCGCATCTCCGAATTGGTGGTTGATAAGCGGGAAGTCTACATAAAAAAACCCCGCCGATTGGCGGAGTTCTTTCTTTTGACAGTCGTCAGAGTCAGCCTTCGATGCCTTTGCTCTTCAGATAGTCAATC
>JBBDRC010000209.1:0-24074 GCA_040905625.1 Kiritimatiellia bacterium | reverse complement strand
TGAGTTATGAGGCGGTGCTGGTGGATGACGGAAGCAGTGACCGGACCTGGGCAAAACTGGTGGAGAATAAAAAACGGTATCCGTTTTTGCATTTGATCCGCTTTCGGCGGAATTTCGGTCAGACTGCCGCAATGGCCGCGGGGTTGGATCACGCGCAGGGACAAACCATTATTACCATGGATGCGGATTTACAGAATGATCCTAAGGATATCCCGCTATTGCTCGAGGCGATGACGGATGATGTCGATGTGGTGAGCGGTTGGCGTAAACACCGCAAGGATCGGTTTATTAACCGTAAGTTGCCTTCAATGTTGGCGAATGGCTTGATCAGCCGCATTACCGGGGTTCATCTTCATGATTATGGCTGCACATTGAAGGCCTACCGCAGGGAGGTGATTAAGGATGTGCGTCTGTACGGTGAAATGCACCGCTTCATTCCAGCTCTGGCACATTGGGTGGGCGGAAAGGTGGTGGAGGTGCCGGTGAACCACCACCCCCGTCAATTCGGTACCAGCAAATACGGGATCGGGCGCACTTTGAGGGTGGTATTGGATTTGATCACCGTGAAGTTCCTGCTCCGGTACAGCACCGGCCCCATGCAGATCCTGGGGAAAATCGGCTTTCAGTTGGGTTTTCTGGGAATACTCTTGCTGTGCGTGATTTTCGGGTTGAACCTGATCGCGACGTTTACCGGGATCGAAATTATGGGCTATGATCTGGTGAAGCGTCCGGTCTGGCCGATTATGGGCTTTATGTTGGTGGGGTTCGGGATTCAATTCATTGGACTGGGTCTGTTGTCGGAAATGACCATCCGCACCTATCACGAATCTCAAAATAAACGTATTTATGCGATTCGTGAGCAACTGCCCGCCTCATCGGACTCCATGGACGTGTGACTATGCCTGAGTGGATCCGGTTGGACGCGCTGATGGGGTTTCTGCTGTTGAGCGGGGTCTGCTTTTGGGTATCGCTGCTGTTTTCACCCGGCGCGAGTCTGGCCTGTAAAAATGGATGGGGCTGGCTGAACTGGCGGCCTCTCCCCCATAATCTGCCCACATCGTTTCTCCGGGGATTTCTCATGACCTTTGTACTGCAGATTTTGGCGGGACTTTGGATGTATCCACGATTGGACATGTTGCCGGTGGGGGTGGTGATCCTGATTTCCATCGCGGTGTTTCAGGGGCTGCTTTCTCTGATTTTATTTGTGCATCTTCAAGCCGCGGGATTGAACATACCGGAGGTGTTGGGAATGGAATCGCCCTTTCAACTGCGGGATGCGGTGTGGGGGCTGATGGCGTATTGCATGGCCCTGCCGCTGGTGGTGTTGTCCTCGCTGTTCACCAAAGCTCTGTTCGATTCTCTGAAACTGGATCTGTCATTGCAGCCCATGATTGAGCAAATCTCCGAACTGAACGGGTGGATGAACTGGCTGTCTCTTTTTTTACTGGTGGGGTTTATCGGGCCCCTGCTTGAAGAGGTCATTTTCCGCGGGGTGCTGTTTCCCTGGCTGGTACAGAAAACCGGCGCACTGCCCGGATTGATCCTGCAGGCCGCGGTGTTTGCATTAATCCACCAGCATGCAGCCAGTGTGCTGGCCCTGTTCAGTCTGGCGATTCTGCTGGGACTGAGCTACATGTATACCCGCCGGTTGATGACCTGTGTGTGGGCGCATGTGTTTTTTAATTCGATGACCCTGGTGTATACGCTGGTGGAAGGGGTGGAGGGGATCGGGATATGAAGACTCGGCAAAGTGAATCTCCCGGGGACACCCGTCGCATCGGAACGGAGTTTGTGCAGTCATTGCATCCCGGGTCAGTCGTTCGGTTGCTCGGTGATCTGGGGGCGGGCAAAACCTGCTTCGTGCAGGGGATGGCGGAGGGGCTCGGCTGGACAGGCCCCGTTAACAGTCCCACCTACGGACTGGTTCAGGAATATGAAACGTCGCCGCCTCTGGTGCATGTGGATTTGTATCGGTTGACGGATCCGAAGCACATATGGGATCTGGGTTTGGAGGAGTGGCTGGACGAGGATGCAATTCTGGCGGTGGAGTGGAGCGGGCGGGTCCCGGATTTCTGGCCGGGCGACGCCTGGAGGGTGGAGTTGACGGGAACTCCGGATCCGGAAATGCAACGATGCATCCGAATATGGCAGGGGGAGGATGGTGTTCATGACTAAGATACTGGCCCTTGAATGGAGCAGCCGTCGGCTCAGTGTGGCATGGAGCCGGGACGGGAAATTCGAGGAGCGGGTCCTCGAAGCCTCCCGATTTCGTGTTGCGGAAGCCTTGTCTTTGCTGGTGGACTGCGGCGATATCCTAAAGGAGATTTCGGAGGTCCGCATTGGCCGGGGGCCTGGAAATTACACCGGGGTTCGGCAGTCGCTGTCCTGGGCCATCGGTTTTGCCGCTCCGGGCGGTATTTGTCTGAAGTCGATATCGTCCGGCAGGGCTCAGGCGCTTCGGCTGCTGGAGACAGACGGAGGGGAGATCGCCATCCTCGGGGATGCGAGGCGGGGTCAATGGTGGGGTGCCCGGTTCCCGGCGGATCAGCCGGTCTGGCGTTTGCAGGATCCGGCCGCCTGGCGAACGGAGGTGGCGGGGCTGAAGATCTTTTCTCCAGAAGCGGAGAGGCTGGTTGAGGGAGTTGACGATGTGGTTCAGGATTATCCGCGGGCCACTGATCTGCTCACTTTTCCGCTTGAATTGCCCCCGGAGGAGCCAGTGCCCTGTTACCTTCATCCGGCGGTATAACTCTTTTTGATGGACGGACGACCTTACACAGCCCCCCGTTTCCCGAAAAAAGGATTAGGGTTTAAGATGCGTGAAGCTGATCCCGGCCCCGGGCCCGTTCTTTGTCTGCTCGAAAAAGGGTGAACACCCGGGATGGATTCCGTCTTGAACCTGTCGGGAATCATGCTAGTACTACTGGAAAGCTATCTATCTTCGCAATAAGACCATGAACTTCTCCTTTTCATCCACCATCTGGCATCATCATCTGAAACTTGGATCGGGTATTCAGGGATTCGGAGTGGGGTCCCTTTCGGTGTATGCCACGCAGCAGGAAGGTGACTGGATCGTTGGAATCCACCGGGGTGAAGCGGGGGATGACAAAGCGTTTCATACACTTTCGGGCGAGGCTCCGGACGGGACCGCCTGGCGGCGATTGGGATCGGTGGATGAGATGCCCGAACTGCATATCAGGCCCGCATTCCCCAACCGACCGGTGGTGGTGCGCCCTGAATTTCCCTATACCATCATACCCGGGGAAAAAGTGTGCTTTTTCGTGGGTGTTCCCGTTTCGATTTGTCTGTTTTCTCCCGCGGAGGTCAAGCTGTTGGAGGAACCGATTGTCAAACTGTCGAATACCTGGTTCGGAGTTCCAACCGAGGGGGAGCTTTGTTATGCCATGCGCACACTGGCCCGGAGAGAAGGGGAGCATCTGGATTTTGGACCGACCCGGGTGGTGTGTCCGGTGCGGGTGCGTAATCAAACCAAGGAAACCATGATGTTTGAACGACTGTGCCTGCGGGTGAAGTATCTGGATATGTATGAGCAGGCAGGAAAAGGATTGTGGGCGAATGAATCCAGCGTGATTGTGAGGGGGGGTGAAAGCTGGAGCCGGGTCGCCTATGCCCGCAACGCTCCGGCCAACCTGAAAAATCCGAAATTGCTGGTCAAGGGGACGGAGGATCCGAAAGGCACATATCTCCTGCGGGCGATTTCACACGGGAAGGGATTCTTTCAATGACAAACTCGATCTGGCCATCCTGGATTTCCTCCGACGCTGTTCGCGCCCTGATCATCATTGTCATCGCCTGGCCTCTCATTCATGCCGGGGCGAGACTCCTGGAACGAACCCTGAAAAAACACATGTCGGCACAGGCGGCGATGCTGGGGTATCAGTTAGTGAATTATGGCGGCGCTTTATTGTTGGTGCTGATGGTGCTGCGTGAATTGGGATTTAATATCACCACGATTCTGGGTGCGGCGGGAATTGCCGGGGTGGCGATCGGGTTTGCGGCCCAGACCAGTCTCTCTAATTTGATCAGCGGATTTTTTCTGATTTGGGAAAAACCGTTCGGAGTGGATGATTTGATCAAAACGTCCAGCACCACCGGGGTGGTGGTGGCGATAGATCTGCTTTCCACGAAAATCCGGACCTTTGACAACACCCTGGTGCGAATACCCAATGAGACGTTGATTAAATCGGAAGTGACCACGATCACGAAGTATGACATCCGCCGATTTGATATCAACCTCGGGGTGGCCTATAAAGAAGATGTCGGCAGGGTGATCCGGGTGTTGAAGGAGGTCGCGAACGCAAATCCGTTCTGCCTGGACGAGCCTGAACCTCTGGTGCTTTTTCTGGGGTTTGGAGACAGTTCGTTGAATTTTCTTTTCGGGGTCTGGTTCGCCAAGGCTGATTTTTTGGCTCTGAGAAACTCTATTCTAAAAGAAGTGCATGACCGCTTTCGTGAAGAAAATATCGAAATACCGTTCCCGCATCTTTCAATTTATGCAGGAAGCGCGACGGAACCGTTTCCGGTGAAGGTTGTGAGTGGTCAATAGGGTCACTGGTCAATAGGCGGCCTCGAAACAGGTCTGGGCGACGTGTTGGTACAGGAGAGCATGGGCGCAGCGGTCGGATTCTTCGCGCAACTCTCTGTTCGCGTCCGGGAATCGCCGAGGTCTTTGTGAAGCCGGAAGGTGTCCTCCACTTCCGATCTCCTTCTTTAGCGTTTGAATTCTTGACATGCCTGCACTGCAGGCGTACATAGCAGGCGTTATGAATAAATCAAAGACAATTCAGTATACAATTCGAGGTGTTTCCCAACAAACCGATCAGTTGGTTCGGGAAAAAGCGGCTTTATATGGCGGGAGTCTGAACAAGACGGCATTGAAACTTCTTGAGGAAGGGGTGGGGTTGAAGGAGGAACGGGTGTTTCATGATTTGGATGGCTATTCTGGAACCTGGGTTAAAGATCCTGCATGCGATGAAATTCTGGAGAATATGCGATTAATTGATAAGGACCTTTGGAAATGAGGATTGCTTTAGACACAAACCGGTATCGGGATTTCTGTGAGGGGCAACCTGAGGTTTTGTCCAATGTTCAGAGGGCGGAGCAACTTTTTTTGCCGTTGCCCGTGCTGGGGGAACTCCGGGCGGGTTTTGCCTGTGGAACGTTGGCCCGCAGAAACGAGGCGGTTTTGAACCGTTTTCTCAACGAGAGCCGTGTGAGCGTATTGTGTATGAATGAACCCACAAGCTTTTGGTATGCCCGGCTTTTTCGTCAGCTTCGGGAACAGGGCACTCCCATTCCCACAAACGACCTTTGGATCGCCTCGCTTGTCGAGCAGCACAATCTTTTGTTGTACACAAGGGATCGTCACTTCCAGCATCTTCCCCAGTTGCCGCTGTTGTAATTTAAGGAGACCGTTATGATACTTGGATCTTTTCTGTTTTTTACCGCGGCCGGGTTTCGCGGGTGACTTTCTGGAGGGTGATGCATTCGACGGGGCAGACTTCCACGCAGGCGCCGCAGCGGATGCAGGCATCCTGGTCGAGGTGGAGGCGGTTGTAATTGCGGGGGCCGGTGCTGGCGATGTAGCCGGTGATGCGGTCCTGCGGGTCGTAGATGAGGTCGCTGACTTTGACGATACAGCCCTCCACAGGGGTCACTTTCAGGCAGCGGTCGCAGTAAATGCAGAGTTCGTTGTCGATTTCGAATTTGTAGTGACAGAGGTAGCAGCGGGAGGCCTCGGTTTTGGAATCGGCCTCAGACAGGCCGGTCTCCACCTCGTCGGTGACTCCCCTGGAGTCGGAGGCGATTTCCGGCATTTTGAGGCGGGGGAGGGCGTCCATTTCCCGGATGCGGCCGGTGGTGGCGGCGTCTTCGACGTTGACGACCTCTTCGAAGCGGTTTCTTCCCATAAGGGCGTGATCCACTTCGCGGGCGATTTTTTTACCGTGACCGATAGCGTCGATCAGGGAGCCGGGTCCGGTTTGAGCGTCTCCGGCCACAAACAGGCCGTCGGTTTTTTTCCACCAGTCCGAGCTTTGTTGGCCGGTTCCCAGCAGTACGCTGTCGGCAGGCAGCTCAAATTCGGATCCCGGAACGGGTTCGGGGCGGGCGCGGCCGTCTGCGGTTTGCTCCAGCCGGGTTTTAATAAAACGCACCGCCCGCAGGTTTCCTGCGTCGTCTGCTGAAAATTCCATGGGCGCGGCCAGGAATTCCGCTTCGACTCCTTCGATCCCGAACTGATACAATTCATGGTGTCCGATGTACATCTCCTGTTTGGAGCGACGATAGACCATTTTCACGGATTCGGATCCGAGCCGTCTTGCCATGCGGGCGCAGTCCACGGCCGTGAATCCGCCGCCGATCACCAGCACATGTTGACCCAGGTCGGGCCGGGCGCCGTCATTCACGGCTTTGAGAAATTCCAAACCGTGTTGAACCTGCGGAAGGTCGGTTCCCGGACAGTCCGGCCAGCGGGGTTCGTGGGTTCCTGCCGCTAAAACCACGGCATCGAAATCGGGTTGGAGCGCGGCCAGCTTATCGGCATCGATGGGTCGATTGCAGTGAATCTCAATCCCGAGGGCCAGGATTTGCTCCACTTCCCTCCGTACGGTATCGCGGGGAAGGCGGAATTCCGGAATGCCCTGCAGCATCAGCCCCCCGGGTTCGGAATGCTGTTCGTAGACGGATACCCGATGTCCCCACAGGGCCAGTTCGCGGGCAACGGTGAGACCGGACGCGCCACCGCCGATGACCGCCACCCGTTTGCCGGAATCAGGGAACAGTTTATCGAGCACGACCGGATTTTTTCTGGCGCTGAAATCATCCGCAGAGCGTTTGGCGAAGCAGATGGCGACGGGATCGCCCAGTCCGTCCCGACCGTGGCGGCAGGCGGGTTCGCAGGGTCGGGTGCAGGTGCGCCCGAGCACGGCGGGGAACACGTTGTCCCGCAGATTGATGCGATAGGCCTCCTCCGGGTTTCCCTTGAAAATGGCCTCCAGGTAGCCGGGAATATCGGTGCCTGCCGGGCAGGCGGTTCGGCAGGGGACGTTTTTGTCCATCCAATCGAAATCTTTGGCATGAGTGCCTTCGCCGTGGGAGATTGAAAGGGCGTATTCGGGAGCTTGGGTCATTGAAAGTCGTGGTCAGAACGGAAAGCTAAATTGCGGGACTGTCGATATAGTCGAGTGCATAAGGAAATTAACCGCGAATTGACGCTAATGTACGCGAATGTTATTATTTATCGCAAAAACCATTCGCGTATATTCGCGTTCATTCGCGGTTGTTTAAATCGTCTTTACCCGGCATCTTGTTGTGAATTCCCGGGAGTTTCTGGTTCCCGTTTTTGAATCAGGGGTTGGATTTTCAGTTCCCGGAATCGGGCGAAGATCTCGGGAAAATGCAATTGCGACTGGAGCATCTGTTTGAGTTGCGGGGTCAATTCGGCCGCTTGTTCGGGATTCGGGGTTCGATCCGCCAGGTAGCCGATCATCCATCCGCCGAAGCGGGTTTCCACCGGTCCGATCACATCTCCGGGCAGTGTGGAGGAGGCTTTCTCCACGAGTTCCGGTGGAATCATGGGACGGTTGGGGTTCAGGTTGCGCAGTTCGAAAGCGGGCGGGGTCACCACGTTGAGTCCGAGGGGTTTGGCGGCTTCCGTGAAGGATGTCTCACCGGTCATGGCCGCGCGAACCGCTTCCCCGATGTCATCCGCTTTTTCCGAAATTGCCAGGCGGGTGTGGTGTTGGATGGCGGCGTTTTTCACCCGGTCCCGCACCTCGTCCAGTTCCGGGAGGCGGGGAGGGATGATCTCCACCAGTTCAAGCACAATAAAGGCATCGCCCGCTTCGATCGGACCTCCGAGATTTCCGGGAGCCTCCAACTCCAGTTTGAACACCTCTTCTTTGAGAGCGGAAGCCTCCGGGAGATCCGGTACCGGGGCCCAGCGCGAGAAAGGACCTGCGGACTGCAGAGTCAGGGATTCGGTTTCGGCAAGGTCCTCCATGGACATTCCGGAGCGGCCGCGCCGGGGAATCAGTTTGACCGCATAACTCATGGCGGTTTCCTCCGCCAGGTTGCGGACTTTTACCTCATGCAGGGATTTTTGAATATCCGCTTTGACATCTTCGAAGGGGACAGGCTCCTGAACGGTGACCGTTTCCTCCTCTTCGCTTTCGGCCGGTTGCTCGACGCTGCGCACATAGGTTTCGGGTTCGGACTGATAGTGAGCAAGGGCCTGTTCCTTGGTTATGGGGAGGACCTGATCGGAAAAAGAAGCGATGTCGACAGAGAGAAAGCGAATGCTTCGTTCTTCGGGCAGTTGGAACCGCTCACGGTTTTCCGCAAAAAAGGCCTCCACCTGCCCGTCGGTCACCTCGATGTCCCCGTCGAGGACATCCGGCCCGATGGCCGCGTATTCCAGGGTGAAGGAATCGGTTTGGCTGCCCGCCCAGCGATCCACGTCAAAACCCGGCAGCAGCACGCTGGAGGCGAGACTGCGCTGCAATTCCCGGAGAAGCAGTTCTTCGCGGATAAAACGGATATAGTCATTTTCGGTGATGCGCCCCCCCCGCAGACTTTGGCGGAAATTCGCCAGAGATTCTTCATCGAGTTCGCCGGACTCCGTGAGAAAGAGTTGGGCGAATTGTTGTTTGGCAAAAGATTCCGGAATTTCGATGCCCATTTTTTCCGTATAGGCGACCATGGCCAGGTGGGTGAAGGTCATGTCGTCCAGAGCGTCGGCGGTTATTTGTTGACCCGCCTGGTTGGCCAGCATGCGCCGGGTGGTGTCGAAACGGAGAAAAGTGACATCTTTTCCGGCCACCTTGCCCACGGACTGGTCGAGGCGGGCCGTCATCTGATCATTCCCGGAAGTGGCCACACCCCAGCCCACGAAGGAAAACACCAGAACCCCGAGGAAGACCAGCCAAAGCAACCGGGATTGAATCAATTTATGAAAGCGCATTATCATCATAAGCAAACCACCTTGTGTGGGAGAAAACGGTTAGAAAAACAGGACGCATACCAAAGCACGAAGAAGGCCGTGGGTCAATACGATTCTGTGGAACAGGAACCCTGATTTTCACATAATCTCAGAATACCGAAGGCTTTCGCCCCTTTTCGTCCGGCCAATGCGGAGATTGGCGCGCCAGAGATTGGCGATCCTCTGTTCTCACGCCCCCCGCTGGCGGCGGAGTTGGCGCAGATGTCGTTTTCGGGTTTGCCGGAGGACGTAGCGGGTCAGCAGGGGGGAGGCGGCCGGGGGAAACAGATGACGGAAACCGGACACGAAGGCTTTTCGATCGGCCGCCGGTACGCAGCGGGGAAGGGATCCGTTGAGCTGGTACAGATTCCGGATGAAGGTGCGCAGGGAATGCCGGCTGGGCCGGAGATCCTCCAGATCGATCCAGTAAAAGGTGAGACTGTCGGGGTCGGCTCCGTTCACCAGGAGATTGGAGAGCTTGAGGTCCACATGCACCAGTCCATGCTGATAGATGCGCATGATTTCCGAGCGGAATCGGTGACGGAACCGGATGCGCTGCTGTTCCGACATGCGCGGGTATTCCCGGCGCAGCCAGACCCGGAGCGTTTCCATGGGGGGAAGTTGCCGGCTGATGAAATAGGAGTCCTGCAGACATCCGTTCTCGTAGGATTCGAGCCAGCCGAGTCCGCGGATGGAGGGGATCGACCAGTGTTCGAGCACCTGTGAGGCCGCCCAGGCCCGGCGGGCCCGGGGGAGTTCCCAGCGTCGTTTCCATTTGACCGGGTTGGCGGAGTAGTGTTTGATCACGACCGGTTCCCCCACCAACTCGCAGCGGATGATCTGCGCCCGTTTACTGTTGCCGGAGAGCGGAGGGGCGTCGAGGAGAACCTCCCGCAGCATGTCGTGCAGAACCCCGGGGGCCAACCCGGGGTGGGGAGACCAGGCCGCGGCCACCTGACGGGTGGATTCCCGTCGGTGACTGACATGCAACGTGTAGATCTCCCGAACCTGCTTTTGACGCAGATCCTGTTGCCCGCGAATCCAGATTCGTGCCCACATCCGGTATCCGGAATGATTCCGCTCCATTTCCCGACAGAAGCTCAACAAAAACCGAAGGCCGTGTCGGGTGGTGAGGGCGGTGGCGTTCCCGTGTGTCCAAAGCCGCAAGAGATCGGACTCCAGTTGTGCCCGATCCGGGAAACGGGTTTTTTTTCCGGGGGAGTGGGGAAGCAATTGCAGAGGAGAGTGATGAAGGTGTGAGGATTCCACATCGATGTCGACGAGGCGTCCGCCATCCAACACATAGCGCGCACAGGCCCGTCCCGCTTCTCTGATCAACGCGGGACGAAGGAGGGAAGGGGGCAATGGAGGAGGAGAGGCCCTCATGAGGGAAGGGGTGCTGAGTCAGCGGCCCGCGCCTCGGCCAGCAGCCGCTGTCGTTCCCGTTCCCGCGCTCCGGCAAGTTGTTTGGCTGTTTTCCGCTCGAAGCAGCGGGGGCAACTGACGCCTTCCTCAAAACGGGGATCTGCTTTATCGGCGGGCAACAATGGATTCCAACAGCCCCGACAGCACGCTGTTTTACCGGGGCTCAACTGATGATCCACGGTGACCCGGTCATCAAACACAAAGCATTCCCCCCGCCACAGACTTTCCTCTTCGGGCACCTCCTCAATATATTTCAGGATGCCGCCTTTGAGGTGATAGACCTCTTCGAAACCCTGTTCAAGCAGGTAGGCGGTGGCCTTCTCGCAGCGAATCCCGCCGGTACAGAACATGGCCACTTTCTTGTCGCGCTTCGGATGTAACCCGGAACTCACGTAGCCGGGGAATTCGGAGAAACGCTCAGTATGGGGGTTTTCGGCCCGGGTGAAGGTGCCGACTTCGCATTCAAAATCGTTTCGGGTGTCGATGACCCGCACTTCCGGGTTTGAAATCAGCGCATTCCAGTCTTTGGGTTCGACATAATGTCCCACCGCGTGGCGATGAGGATGTAAATCGGGGCGTCCGAGATGCACGATTTCGGATTTCAGGCGTATTTTCAGTTTCCGGAACGGTTTCAGGCCTTCCGCATAGGAGAATTTGTGATCGATGTTCCCCAATCCGCAGTCGGATTGCAGAAAGCGCATCCAGTCGCGTATGCGGGTGTCTTCACCGGCAACGGTGCCGTTGATGCCTTCCGGGGCCAGCAACACGGTGCCGCAAATACCGGCCTTCCCGCAATAGTCCTGTAAAAGGGGCTGTAGAGAGGCGGGATCGGGCAGATCCAGAAATTTATAAAAAGCGACCAGAGTCCAGTTCATGTGGCTCACTTACAGACGCAGCCCCTTGGGTTCCAGCGAAAAGAGAGATTGGGTAATGGTGAAGGCCTGGTCGAGGGGGAGATATTTTTTGCCGTGACCCTGTCCCCAGGAGTCGCTGTAGATAATCTGGTTTTTCTTCCAGTTGTATCCAATGATCAGGCGGAGATGCCCGCCCACCCCGGTGGGCGTGGACTCTTCAAACATTCCCAGCGAAACGCCCCAGGAAAGGGGGCAGCCGGCATTGACATATTTTTCAACGCGTTCTTTAAATTTGTTGACCTCCGTTTCCCGTCCCATGCGGCTTTCCTTGTAGGTCTCGGGGTCCAGGGCCTGATAGATATGCGCAATCATGATCACCCCTTCCCGGGGGATAAGGACTTCCCGGGTGCTGTTTTTACGCGCCTGTCGATTGTATCGGTCAATCTCGCGGGTGAAATCGCGAAAATCCCATTCCATATGCGTATTCAGGGAAAAGTCGTATTGCCGGCATACCGCCGAGAGCGCTTTTTTCAGATCGTCGGTGCTGGTGCCCCCGCCGGAGGTGGTGTTGGCGATCTGGGCGATTTGGTGCTGATCGACCTCCTGGCCGAAAAATCGGAGCACCCGCTCCGCAGTTGCGGCCGCGCAATAGCCTTTGGGACCCTGATCCACCATGGGGATGTTTTGGATCCACACGTCCCCGGAATCGATGTCGCGGGTGACATGTGCGCGAACGGCGTAGGGATTCACCGCGGTGATGGCATGACTCGGCATCTCCCCGGCAGTGAATTTTTTGGCGGTCAGCCGCACGTATTCCGCCCGGAAGGGTTCGCCGCTCATGGGGGGCGTGTAGGAATACGAGAGTTCGAATTGAATGGCGGGACGCTGCCAGATCCGGCTGTCGTCCCGAACCGAAGTGCGGGCGGATTGGTTGTTGCCCGGACGCGGCTGCACCCGCAGGGTGGTGGTGATGCTGGTCATCAGTTCACGCACCAGGCTCTCGAAATCAGGTTGATTCAGCGCGTTTTCGGCATCGCCTCGGTTGAAATAGGAAATGATGATGCTGCCGGGTGCCCCGTCAGCGAAACGAACCACGGATTCGTAGGCGGGTTTCCCAAAAAATTCGCCTTGGAGGGGGGCGGCCCGGGCGGACCGGCCCTCCTGCGTCCAACGGAAGCCCAGGGGGGCCGCCTGCTTTTCGAAGGTGGCCGGATCCCAGGTCCAGAAGGGGGCGGAGTCGGCCAGCCAGTATTCGAGAGGCATCTCTGCAGTGGGACTTTCCGCACGTCCGATACAGGCCAACAGGAGCAGTGCCCCCAGCCAGGGACGGAGGGTGCCGCCTATTTTAATCTTTAATTCCATAGGAAATCTCATAAGGTGCGGGATATGAAGTTATTGAAGTACAACATTTGGACGATCGGATGTCAAATGAATGAAGCGGATTCCCGTCATTTAGGCAGCCAACTGGAGGCGATCGGTTTCGCCATGACCGAAGATCCCGAGGAAGCGGATCTGATGGTGCTCAACACCTGCGTGGTGCGTCAGCAGGCCGAGGACCGGGCGATCGGCCGGTTGCAATTCGTTTCGGCGCTGAAAAAAAGAAAACCGGAACTGACAGTGGGATTGATGGGCTGCATGGTGGGTATGCGGGAGGCTCCCCGTCTGCAAAAACAGTTTCCGTTCGTGGATGTGTTCATGCCCCCGTCGGATCCGGGACCACTGCTGGATTTTCTGCGGAAGACTCCCGATGAGGATGCGGACGCCCGTATGGAGGATATCCGCTCTAAAACGGTTCAAAACGCGATTCAGGACGAGGAATACATCCTGCCCGCCCTCAGCCGTCACAATACCATCCAGGCCAATGTTCCGATTGTGTTGGGATGTTCCCATGCCTGCACGTTTTGCGTGATCCCCTATCGCCGCGGACCCGAACGGAGTCGTCCGCCGCAGGATATTCTGCTGGAAATCAAAAAACTAACCGCCCAGGGTGTGCGGGAGATCATGCTGCTCGGACAAATTGTGGACCGATACGGAACAGATTTCGATGAACCGTACGGACTGGCCGAATTGCTGAGGGATGTGGCCGCCATCCCGGAGGTGTTGCGTATCCGATATCTGACAGGTCACCCGAATTACATGACCGACCGGATTATTGAAGTGACCCGCGATGAACCCAAGGTGATGCCGCACTTCGAATTGCCGGTACAGGCCGGAAACAACAAGGTGCTGGAAGACATGAAGCGCGGATACACGCGGGAGGATTACCGGGTCCTGATCGAGCGGGTGCGCCGGATCTGCCCCGACAACACCATCAATACCGATATCATTGTGGGCTTTCCGGGGGAAACCGATGAGGAGTTCATGGACACCTATGACCTGATTAAAGAGCTTGAACTGGACAAAGTTCACCTGGCCAAATACTCCGAGCGGCCCAAAACGATTGCCGCCCGCAAAATGCCCGACGATGTAAGTCACGACGAGAAGGAACGCCGCCGTCTGTTGATCGATGAACTGGTGGACGACATTCTCGCCCGCAAAAACCAACGATGGCTCGACCAGGAAGTCGAGGTGCTGGTGGAATCGCGCCATAAAGGAAAATGGCGCGGACGCACTCCCCACAACCGATTGGTTTTCTTTGAAGCCGATGAAAACATGCGTGGTGCCCTGGTGGATGTCAAGATCACCTTCACCAGTCCCTACAGCATGCAGGGCGAATTGGTGCGGGTGAGCGTGCCGGCGATCCCGCAACCTCTTGATTTGAGCAGCGTGCCCATGTTCCATCGTCCGCTCAAAGAAACTCTGCCCGCGGAAACTCTGGGCGCGGAAACTCTGGGCGCAGAAACCCTGGGCGCGGTATAGCGGTCCATGAAGTGCTGGGCGGACAGTTCCGAAGGTCTTGAACATGCCGTGGAGGCACTGCTGGCGGGTCTGTTGGTGGGAATG
The DNA here is from genome assembly GCA_040905625.1 of Kiritimatiellia bacterium. Taxonomy (GTDB): domain Bacteria; phylum Verrucomicrobiota; class Kiritimatiellia; order SS1-B-03-39; family UBA6053; genus UBA6053. The sequence goes on along the minus strand of JBBDRC010000209.1, from coordinate 9,851 downwards.
CCCACGGAAACGGTGTATGGCCTGGCGGGAAACGCGCTGGACGAGACGGTGGTGGCCTCCATTTTCGCCGCCAAACAGCGTCCCACCTTTGATCCGTTGATTGTGCACACGGCGAGTCCCGAGCAGGCGTTCGAACTGGCCTCCGCTGTTCCATGCGGGGCCGAGGTGTTGGCGGAGCGGTTCTGGCCGGGACCGCTGACCCTGGTGTTGCCGCGTCGAAAGGGATTGCCGGATTTATTGTCCGCCGGACTGGACACCCTCGCTCTGCGGGTGCCCTCCCATCCGCTGGCCCACCAACTGTTGGTCCAATCCGGGCTGGCTCTGGCCGCGCCCAGCGCGAACCGCTTCGGGCACATCAGTCCCACCACCGCTCAGCATGTCATGGAGGAACTGGGGCACGTGCCCGAGGTTGCCGGGGTGTTGGATGCCGGGCCCTGTGAAGTGGGGGTTGAATCAACGGTGATCGGATTTCCAGGAGAGGGCAGGGTGGTGGTGTATCGACTGGGAGCCACTCCCCTGGAGGAACTGCGGGAAGTGGTGGAGGAGGTGGAATGGGTGCGGGGAAGCGACCGGGATTCTCAATCGGATCGGGTGCAAAAAGGGGAGCAATCCCCCGGAATGCTGGATCGGCATTACGCGCCCCGGACCCCGATGCTGCTGTTGGAACGCGGAGAACCCGCTCCCGCCGATGTCGGAGCCACCGGCTGGCTCTTTTTTGATTCGGCCGTGAATGTGGAGGGCCCCCGGGAATTTCTATCGGAAAAAGGGGATCTGCGTGAAGCCGCCACCCGTCTGTTCGCCTGCATGAGGCGACTGGATGGACGGTCGATGGAGCGGATTGTGGCCTGGAAAGTGCCGGATCAGGGACTGGGACGGGCAATCAATGATCGGCTCACCCGGGCGGCGGCGCTGATCTCTGAGTGAGACCCTCCTAATCTTAATCTTAATCGTAATCGTAATCGAACTTGGCACATCGATTATGATTACGAGCAGGATTACGATTAGGAGTGGGAGTCTCTTTCCTCAAAGCTTGCCACGCGGAACGCGTGGTTTGACTCCGTCACTGGCGGGGCTGACCTCTGACCTTCGACTTCTACCCCTGGTCCTTCGTACAGACCCCTTCCTTCTGATTGGGGCAGGTTTTGTTGGCACAAATGGGACAATCAATCTGCTGTCCCTTGTACTGCAGGGAGGAATTACCGCAGTGCTGAATCGGCTTGCGGCCATTGAGCACACCCACGGACATGCCCCCCACGCAGAGGAGCAACACAGCCAAAACGATCAACGTTAGAAAAAGTATACTCATACATATCTCTTAGGGGATGCGCCCCGAATGTCAAATCTCCTCTTTCAGGTTCTATCCCATTTACAAGACGGAAAACGCAATTGTTCATTGACCCGGGGCCCGCTTTTCATTAGTCAGTCCTTTTCATGCAGAGGCCGGTCAAACAGCTTGCCGGTCTTTTCACTTTCATTCGTAATTATAAGGTACATGAATCGATGGCAACCAGAGTCTTGATTGGCGGACAGTGGGGTGATGAGGGGAAAGGTAAAATTGTGGATGTTCTCACCGAGCAGGCGGACTGGATTGCCCGCTTTCAAGGAGGGAACAATGCCGGGCACACAGTGAAAGTCGGTGACCGCAAATACGTATTGCACTTAATTCCCAGCGGAATTCTGCGGGAGGGAAAAACCTGTATTCTGGGGAATGGCTGTGTGATTGATCCGGTCGCGTTCCTGGTGGAACTGGCTGAAGTGCATGCGGGCGGAATCGATACCGGGGGGCGCTTGTGGATTTCGGACCGGGCTCAATTGGCTCTGCCCTATCACAAAGCGATGGATGGAGCGCGGGAAAGCCGGACAAAAGAGCAGGGGGTGAAAATCGGCACCACCAAACGGGGGATCGGTCCGGCCTATGTGGACAAAATGCAACGAACCGGTCTCAGAGCGGGGGATATCCTCGTGCCGGGGTTTGAGGAGAAACTCCGGAAAAATGTATACGACCACAATCAGTTGTTGAAGATTCATGATCAGGAGGAACTGGATGAGGACGCGGTCCTGAGGGAAGTGCTGGCCGCGACCGCGCAAATGAAATCCATGATTGTGGATACCACCGTGATGCTGAACCGCGCGGTGTTGAAGGGGGAATCGGTCCTGTTCGAGGGTGCGCAGGGGACCATGCTGGATATTGATCACGGCAGTTATCCCTTTGTGACCTCCAGCAATACCACTTCCGGCGGTGCGTCCACCGGCACCGGGGTGCCGCCCAACCGGATTGAGGATGTGATCGGCGTGGTCAAAGCCTACACCACCCGGGTGGGGGAAGGGCCGTTCCCCACGGAACTGTTTGACGCGCAGGGCGAGGAAATCGCCAAAGTGGGTGACGAATTCGGCGCCACCACCGGGCGGGCCCGACGGTGCGGGTGGTTTGACGCGGTTGTCGCCCGCTATGCGGTGATGGTGAACGGCATCAACTGGTGGGCGGTCACCAAACTGGATGTGCTGGACGGATTCGAGACCCTGAAAATCTGTGTGGCCTACGAGGTGGACGGAAAGCGGATTGAAGATCTTCCCGGTCAAATTGAAACCTTCGCGGCCTGTACTCCGGTGTATGAGGAGATGCCGGGCTGGAAATGTCTGACCACACAGGCACGGACCTGGGAGGAGCTTCCGGAAAACTGCCGGAAGTACATTCAACGTCTGGAGGAATTGACGGGCGCCCCCGCCGGATTTGTGTCGGTGGGCCCCAAACGTGACGAAACCATACTCACCCCTTCCGCCCCGGCGGATATCCGGTAGGTACGCGAAGTATGGAAGAAGTCGCTTCATCAATCCCCCGGCATGTGGCCGTGATCATGGATGGAAATGGTCGCTGGGCCGGTCAGCGGGGATTGCCCCGTCTGAAAGGGCATGAGGCGGGTGCCGAATCGGTGCAGGCGGTGATGAAGGCCTCCCGCGATGCCGGCGTGGAAATCGTGACCCTGTATGCCTTCAGCGTGGAAAATTGGAAACGGCCCGAAGACGAGGTCAGCGGCCTGATGAATCTGTTGCCGCGAATGTTGTCCAAGCATGAGAATCTGCTGCACGAGAATGACACCCGGTTGCGGGCGATCGGGCGATTGGATCAATTACCTTCGAAAACTCTGAAGGAACTCAACCGAGTGATGGAAGCGACCGCGCACCACACCCGACGTCAGGTGGTGCTGGCCCTGAATTACGGGGGGCGGGCGGAATTGACGGATGCGGTGCGGAAAATCGCCATGAAGGTTCAGAAAGAGGAATTGGAGCCGGAATCGATCACAGACAAGGTGATTGCCGATCATTTATACGCCCCCGACTTGCCGGACCCGGATTTGATGATTCGAACCAGCGGCGAAAACCGCCTGAGCAATTTTCTGTTGTGGCAGCTTTCCTATGCCGAATTTTATTTTGCGCCCGAATTATGGCCTGATTTTCGTGAGGAGGCATTTAACCGGGCTCTGGAGGTCTACGCGCGGCGTCAACGCCGATTCGGCGGGGTGGAGTCATGCTGAAGTACCGGGTGCTCACGGGGGGGCTGTTTCTTGGATTGGTGGCCGCGCTCTATCTGTGGGCTCCCGGGTGGGGTTTGGGGGTGGTGATTCTGGGATTTACCCTGCTTGCGTTGCTCGAGATAATCCCGCTGCTCACCAAAGCCGGTTTTCCGGCCCTCAAATGGACCTCGCTGTTGGTATCGTTGTTGTGGATGCTGGGCGTGTGGGGTGAGTTTTCGATTGAAAACAACTCCCGGGAACTCCGCTGGATGATGCCCGCGATATCGGCCTGGGTGGTGTTTTTGGGCTGTTTGTTCCGGTCGGATCAGCGCATGAGCCTGGAAAAACTGGCGGGATCCTTCTTCGCCATCGCCTATGTGCCGGGTTTGATGCAGTTTCTGTTGCTGATTCTGTTTCTGGAAGGAAACGGGGAAGGGGATGGACGAAGTTTGCTGCTCTATGGAATCCTGGTGGTGAAATCCACCGACATGGGCGCCTACTTCATCGGCAGCGCGATCGGCCGGCATAAGCTGATTCCGGCGATCAGCCCGGCAAAATCCTGGGAGGGAGTTGTGGGGGGCGTGTTGGTGGCGATGGGGGTCAGTTCGCTGTTGCTGTTGCTGTTTGGCTACACGATCAGTGGAACCGCATTCACCTGGCGGGACGGGCTGATTCTGGGAGCGGGACTGGCGGTGTTCGGGGTGCTGGGTGATCTGGTGGAGTCGATGCTGAAACGGTCGGCACAGGTGAAAGACAGTGGCGCGTGGCTGAAGGGTATGGGCGGGATATTGGATGTGCTGGACAGCCTGATATTCGCGTTTCCGCTGTTGTATCTGTATGTCGCCTGGGGATTGAACGGATAATGAGTGCGATTTATCGTTTATTGGAGATCATGCGCACGCTTCGCTCGGAGGAGGGCTGTCCCTGGGACCGGGAGCAGAGTCTGGAAAGTTTGAGGCCCTATGCCGTGGAGGAAGTGTACGAGGTGATCGACGCGATCGACCGGGGCGATGTGGAGGATCACTGCGAGGAATTGGGGGATTTGTTGCTGCAGGTGGTGTTTCAGGCGCAGCTCCGGGACGAAGAGGGGGCGTTTGGATTCGAGGAGGTGACGAAGACGATTTGTGACAAACTGGTTCGCCGACACCCGCATGTATTCGGAGATGTGGCCGTGTCGGGGTCAGACGAGGTGCTGGTCAACTGGAACGCGATCAAGGAAACGGAAAAAGCACATCGGCAAACACCGGATTCGGTGCTGGATACGGTACCGGGATCGTTTCCGGCCTTGCTGAAAGCGCACGAAATCCAGAAAAAAGCCGCCAAAGTCGGATTCGACTGGCCGGAAGTCGGTATGGTGCTGGACAAGGTGGAGGAGGAAATCCGGGAACTGCGTGAGGCGATTTTCCGGAAGGATACTCCCCACGCCGTCGAAGAATTGGGGGATGTGTTGTTCGCGCTGGCGAACGTGGGACGTCACCTCGGCTGCACCGCCGAACAGGCCCTTCATGACGGGAATCGGAAATTCATGCGACGCTTTAAACAAGTGGAAAAACGGGTGGCCGACTCCGGAAAACCTTTCACCGACCATACTCTCGCGGAATTGGATGTCCTTTGGGGAGAAGTGAAAAGAGGGGGGAAGGCAGAGGTCAGAAGGAGTCAGGATTAAGATTAAGATGGCACTTCCGTCTGAGGACCCAATGGCTTTTGAACGGGTTCTGACGTAGAACCCGTGACTGTTTCTTGAATTATCAAATTTAAGAATATGGAAAGGGTGATTGACTGGGGATGTAGTGGAGTAATAAAAAAACCAAGCGATATATTAATGTAAATAAGTTAATATTTAAGTTTCATCAGCTCATTTATGTAAAATGGCATTCTTGGTGAAGATTATGCTATATAGTGAAGTCGTAAGACGACAACACCTATGAGCACTTTCACACAACTTATTGAAACACTGTCCACACAAGGCCAACGATTGGGTCTGGATGGATTCAGCACGATTCTGGTTCTCTACTTCCTTTTGAGCTGGCTGGTGTGTGTGGCGGGAGCCTTTGCCAAGGTGAAGGAGGTCCAGTATTATGTGGGCCTGATCTCGATGGGTGTCACCTTGCTGGTTGCCTTGCTCATCGGAGGGTTGTGCCGTAATTTTTATCCGGATCTGGCGGCATCTTTCACGCCGGGAGGCCTGTTTATCTTCAGTTTGGCCGTGGGCTTGCTGGTGTGTTCGGTCCCTCTGATTCAATATTTCTGGGACATCACTTACTGGCACGGTCTCGCCTGTGCGGTGGGAGGGATTTGTATTTTGGCCGCGGGACTGCTGGTGTTTCAGTTGCTGGCTCATCCGGTGGACCAATTACCGGCCCGGCTGTCGGTTCCGCTTTTTCAGGAACATCAGCCCGGCTTCGGGCGATAGACGTTACAACTTCAGCAGGTTCCAGGATCCGCCCAGGACGGTTGAGGCATTCGCCTTCAAGTGTTGCTGGAGCAGGCTGGCATACACCTGCCGGAAATCGGTGTGATGGGCCATGTCCCCGCGATCAAGATCCTTTGGATCCAGGCTGGGCAGGTCGCCGTGCAGTCCGGCCCGGATACCTTCTCCCAGTACGAATACGGGTGCGGCGGCGCCGTGATCGGTTCCACTGCTGCCGTTCTCGTTGACCCGGCGTCCGAATTCGCTGAACACCAGCAATCGCACCCGCCCGGCATTTCCCTGACGATTCATTTCCGCCCAGAAGGCCAGTTGGGCGTCTCCCAACTCCTGAAGCAGGCGCGCGTGGGAGTACATTTGGTTGGCATGGGTGTCGTATCCTCCCTGTGACAGATAATATATGCGGGTGGACATGCCCCCGCCGATCAGCCGGGCGATGAGGTTCAGGTCGTTGGCGATGCCGGATCGGGGAAAGTTTTGGATCTGCGGGGTTTTCTTCAGGGTTTGATGCAGGAGATCGCTGGACACCCGCGCGTCGAGGTCGGTTCGTTCCAGAAAATGCAGCGGGGAGGCTTCCTGACGTCGCCCGCGTCCGGTGGAATCGCCAATGGAGGCCCCGGCCATGCTTTCCGCGTTGTCATCGAAGCGGAACTGATTCGGATTTTGGAAAGTGATGCCAACCGGGCCGGGTCCCTGAAAGGCCTGAGGGGGAGTGGCGGTGAGGCTGATGCCGGTTTCCGCGGGCATGCCTTTGCACTGGTTGTCGAAATACCTCCCCATCCATCCGTCCTCACCGTTCCGTCCCTGTGGTTGGGCGGTGTGCCAGATTTCGGTGGAGCGGAAGTGGCTGCGGTTGGGATTGGGATATCCCACACCGTTGAGAATGGCGAGGTTCCCGTCGTCATAGAGTGATTTGAATCCGCTGAGACTTTCGTGCAGGCCAATGTCATCGGTGAGGCGGAGGGCGGTGGCTTCGACTGAGCTCAGGCGGGGGCGGGCGCGGCGGTAATGGTCGTTTTCGAGGGGAATTACGGTGTTGAGCCCGTCGTTGCCGCCCGCGAGCTGCAACAGAATCAATATGGGCGCGTCCCGACCGTGGCCTCGCTGCAGGGGGCTGTCGCGTTCCGCGGCATCCAGACGAAACAGGGTCTGATCGAGAAAAGAGGGGATGGTGGTGGCGAGAGCGCCGCCGATGATGCCGGTGCGAATAAAGGAGCGGCGGGTCATGAAGGAGGGTTCGGTGGACATGGAGAGGTTCCGGGGTCAGGTGAGTTGAAACTGCGGTTGTCGGGTCAGGGAGGACAGTATGTGAACGGTGTCGTTGCGGGTCCAGTCCGACGGGGGCGGAAGGGCTTTCAGCATCCGGTCAAAAGCACCTTGATCCTGCTCCCGGAGGGGATGGTGGAAAAAGTGGTCGAACAGTTGTTCCCGGGCCTGAATACGGGTGATCGAGCGGTCCGGGAAAAGTTGATCTGCATCCACCGCACCCTTTTGTTTGAGCAGGCGGTCGGTGAATTGATAGCGAAGAGCGAGAGAAGAGGCGGTGATCCAGGAGGCGCCTCCATCCCAGCCTTTCACAGACGGGGGTTGGAACAGCAACTGCCCCAATTGACGGCAGGCCTGACTCAGGAGTTTGTAATCTGAAAAAGCGGGGTTGAGGGTGCGGGCCAGATGCACGGTCAGTTGCACCGGACTTTTGATCTGGCCGCGGATGATGTCCGGCGCATAGAAGTCCCGGTGGAGAAAGAGCACCCGCAGGGTGGATGTCAGGTCATACCCGGATTCAACCAGTTGACGATCGAGGAGACGGATGACGGACTCGTTGTGGATTTCCGAGCCGAAAAAGGACCACAGGCGTTCGGCCAGAAAGCGGGAGGCTTGGGGCTGTTTGAGAATGATGTCGAGAATGTCCCGTCCGTCAAAGCGGCCCGATTGTCCCATAAAGCGTTTGAATCCATGGTCCACCCACGGTTCACGAACCGTGAAGGTCCAGCGGGAGTCGTCAATGGACCAGCCGGCAAAGGAGCGGGCGGCACTTTGAATATCCTCCTCGCTGTAGTGCCCCTCCCCGAGGGTGAACAGCTCCATGACCTCGCGGGCATAATTTTCGTTGGGACTGCGTTTGGAACTGCGGGCGTTATCCAGATACACCAGCATGGCGGGATCTTTTGAGACGCCCTCAAGCAAGTCGATCCAGGGGCCAAAGGCCTTTTCACGGAACAACTGATTCTGGGAGAGCATGGGATAGGCGGCCTGCACTTTCTGTGCGGAGGTTGCGAAGTGACCATGCAGGAAGAGGGTGAGTTTTTCCCGCAGCGGGAAGGAGGTGGTCACCATGCGCTCCAGCCAGGTGTGTCGTCCCTCCTCAAGCTGTTTTCGATTGTGGCGATTAAATTCCTGCCGGAGAGCTTGTTTACGGTCGGGGGGCTGTGCCTGAAATTCGCGACGGCTCAGTCCGTTCGGAAAGCGGTTGGATGCTTCCGGTTCTGCGAACCAATCAGGGAACGGGTTGGGGGACGGGTCGGGGGGCGGGATGAGCATCGCGTCCACCGCCTGCTCCGGCGTCATTTTTTCCAAGCGGTCCAGTTCAGAGGGCGTGGGGCCGAATCCGGCGCGCACAGCCAGATGAGCCGCCAGTTGACGGTCCCAGTGTCTGCGGGGAATGGTGGGGATTCGTGCCATGATAACTACTCAGAACGATTGAACATCGCGATTCGTGCATCGTAGTTCCTTTTTTAAATCATTGGCAAGACGGAATGAGGAAAAAAGATCACGTTTCCGCTTGCCAAAAACCCCTTTGAACGGATATGTACCCCCCTCTCACGCACCGGTAGCTCAACTGGATAGAGCACCTGACTACGGATCAGGAGGTTGGGGGTTCGAACCCCTCCCGGTGTACCATTTTTCATTCAATTGAGACCCTGCGATTTTGCCGCCGCTTTCTGACTTACGATTCCCGTGAGTTGGGAACTAAATTCTACGACCCCAAAGGACGGCAATACGACCAGATGACCCAAGCAGCGCGAAGCGGCCGTCAGAACATTATTGAAGGATCTGAACGGTCCTCCACCTCCAAAGACACCGAGATGAAACTCACGGATGTGGCGAGAGCGAGCCTGAGTGAGTTGCGCGGCGATTACGAAATCTTTATCCTTGACCGGAATCAGTTGCCATGGTCGGTGCATTCCGAAGATGCCAAAGCTGTGAATGCCATCTCACTGGATGCCGCTCCATTCACGGACGACATGGTGCACGGGTCGGCAAAGCATGCGCTGGAGCAACGCAAGAAGTATGCCCGATGGCTCGATTCCGACGATGCGACAGTGGTGGCCAATGCTATGCTCATTATTATTGGACGTGCCCTGAACATGCTCAAGAGTCAGATCAGGGCTCAAGGAAAAGCCTTTGAAGAGATCGGTGGTTTCAGCGAACGGCTCATGACCAAGCGAATTGAGGCGAGGGAAACTCAAAAATCCACAACCCCGTCTCCGGATTGTCCCACCTGTGGATCTTCCATGCGGAAGCGGCGTTCCGCGAAAGGAGAATTCTGGGGCTGCTCCACCTACCCTGAATGCAAAGGAACCCGGCCGATTTGAGCGAAGTGGGTTAAAAATGTCGGCGGGCAAATTCGCGCCCTGACCCTGATTTCAGGTAGCGCTCGAAGGCGTGGGCTTTGTCGGGGTTACTGAATCGAATGGCGGTTTCGATACGCCAGGGAGTGTACTTTGAAGTGTGGGGATTGCGGCCCTGATTGTGTCGGGTCAGGCGTTCCAGCAGGTTGGTGGTGCACCCGGTGTAGTGTCGGGTGGGATCGGACTCGCTGACGAGGATATAAACGTAATGATATTCCGGGGAAGATGGCACGCCAAGCCGTAGCCTCGGAGCGTTCAAGAGAAGCCCGCCTTCGCATG
>JBBDRC010000208.1:0-24170 GCA_040905625.1 Kiritimatiellia bacterium | reverse complement strand
CACTGAAGCAGAGATCCCGTCCCGCTCAGAATCAAAACCTGAGCCAGCATTTCCGCAGTGGAAAATTTCGCCTGCCATATCTGAAGAGGGAGCAGCAACATCAACAGCGCTGCCAGTGCCCCCCAGCGGCGGTGACCTGTCCAACACGACGCGAAACGGTACATCAGCAGGATACTTACACCATTCAGAAGCGGATTCACCCAGAGGGCCGCCCGCACACTGCCGGTCAGCGATATCACCAACGCCATCAGAGAGGGGTACAGATGATAAAACTGCGGGGTCACTTTCCCCTCGAAAAGACGCATGCCGCCGAACGGTTCCGGGATCCCGTGCACATCCCGAAAAAGGATTTCCTGCAAATGCGGAGGCTGCGCGGCCACATCAGGATGATCAAACAGCAGACCGCCCTGTTGTGAAATTTGCGCAGCCGTTTGCACATACACACTCGGATCCCATCCTCCGGGAATCGTTTCACCGGGGGGCATCGTAACCAGTAAACTGCAGAGCGCCAAACCAATAGCAATCAGGGTTTCTGGGGCAGGTCTGTCACGTTCATAAGCAGGCCGATGCATACACAGAAACAGCGCCCACAGGCAGAGAGCGCCCCCAAGCACCACCACCGGGGCAAAAACCCCCACTACCGCACTAAGCAATGCGGTGAATAAAAGAAAAACACTAAAAGATCTAAACACCATGAGAAATTTCGGGTAGTTTCATAAAAAGCCAAAACACCTATCAACATGCACAACTATGCAAACGTGTGGCAACGGTCAACGTTGCCTTTGAAAAACGGTGCCAAACTTTTTTTAAAGAAATTAAGTTGTGGGATTGCCTCTTAAGACATATACACCTTATTGTGTCCTTTCGAAGTTCTAACACGAAATACCTTACGAGAAATATTCTATGAGAAAACTAAAATTTTACACTTGCACAGTATTAGCCTGTTTACTCCCTGCAGGAACCGTGTTTTCCAATATTCTGAATGTGGACCTACAAGGTGACGGACGGGATGATCTGGCTATTTTCAGGCCATCGACCGGTAAATGGTTCATTCGCCAGACCCTCACGGGACAGGACAGCATCATTTCCTGGGGGGGGGAGGCCGATCAAGCGGCGGCGGCGGACTACACCGGCAACGGAGCCACTGAAATTGCCGTCTATCGGCCTTCAGAAGGGAAATGGTACATTAAAGGGCTGCCAACCCAAACGTTTGGCGGACCGGATGACATCGCCATTCCGGCGGATTATGATGGAGATGGCAAAGCCGACCTGGCACTGTTCCGGGCAGGGAAAAAGGATGGTGCCCCCAATACCGTATTTATACGAAATTCCTCCACATCTCTGGTTACCTCTTTCAACTATGGCATCAAGGGGGATCTGCCCATCTGGGGTGATTTTGACGGAGATGGAAGAAGTGATTTCGGTATAGTCCGCCCGGGGGCGGACAAAACCAAACCCAATTTGGTGGTGATCGAGCGATCAAGTGCGGGAACACAAACATTCTTCTATGGGCTGGGTGAAGACATTCCCGTGGTGAATGATTACGATGGCGACGGGGTTTCGGATTTTGGCATTTATCGCCCGAGCACAGGCCTCTGGTCGATCTTTCGTTCCCAAGCCGGTCCATTAAGCGTTGTATGGGGCGGGTTTAAGGGTGATATCCCCGCTCCCGGCAAATACGATAATGACGGTTTTGCCGATATTACGGTTTACCGGAAAGGAAAATGGTATATCCTGAAAAGCGGCCCCGCCTCCCTGGCGGAAGGATCCGTGCTCCTCAGCCAACCCCCACTAAACTTTGGCGGTAAGGGTGATATTCCCGTACCGGGCTTCTGGGATGGCGATAACACCACGGATATTGCGGTATACCGCCCCTCCGAGGGAAAGTGGTATATCAACAGAAGCACGGGAGGTTCCCAGACGATTGGATGGGGTGTAACTGGAGATATACCCGTACCGGGAGATTGGGACAACGACGGCATTATGGATGTTGCAATTTTCAGACCTTCCTCGGGTCAATGGTTCATTCAGAGAAGTAAGGGCGGGAGTAATCAGTTTGACTGGGGAGGAGCGGAATTCACTCCACTGGTGGGTGACTTCAACAAAGATGGATTTGCGGATGCAGTGGCATACCGAAACGGAATTTGGAATATTCGATATTCCTCCACACTTGCCACCAAACGAATCAGTTGGGGCATTCCCGGAGACCTTCCGGTGGTAGGCGATTTTGACGGGGACGGGGCCTCTGATATTGCGGTCTTCCGTCCGTCAAACGGCACGTGGTATGTTTCGGGAAGCCGTTCAGGTTCAAGTACCCTTCAATTTGGAGCTCCTGGAGATCAACCCTATACCTATGACTTTAATAAGAATGGAAAATCTGATTTTGTGATTTTCCGACCAAGCACCGGAAACTGGTTTGTCTACCTGGATACGGGTGTCATGGCGGTGAATTCTCAGTTTGGCGGATCGGGCGATCGACCCCTGATGGGGGATTTCGATGGCGACGGAAAAGGAGATATGGCCGTGTTCCGGGGAGGGCAATGGTGGATCCGCGACAGTTCCACATTCAGACTCAGAGTCGGCAACGGGCCCATCACCTTCGGTTCTCCCGATGATCAGCCTGTTGGTTTGTTAAAGGTGAATACCAAATCATTGAAAGATCTTATTGGTTCCCGCGCATCCGGCGGCGGATTTGTATGGAAACCGCATTCGGAAGGCGATGGCAAACTGGTGGTGCTGCTTCCGGCCACCTACCGGAATCGGGTAACCATCTGCTGGATTGCGGATCAGGAGGGAAAAATAATTGAAATGGGACGCTTCTCCGGCGACTCCCACAATGGCGGACGTCCCCACTACCGTTTCAGCAAACACGGAAGCGGGTATGGAAATGTCTACCTGGTGTTCCAGTTGCTGGACGGTTCCATCCTCCATTATCCGATTCCCAACGGTGCCAATCGCTGGGATTACTAAGGCAATTGTTACTTCTATGCCCTCTCCCTTCCACATAACGGCAAGGGAGAGGGCTCTTTTTTAACCATCTCGAGTCTCCCGATAGTGGATCCTTTTTGACCTTTCACTTTTCCAACCCTCCGAACGTACATGCCCCGATCTGCTAAAGAGTACTCCACTCTCGGATTTGTCTATTCCTTCTATCAATTGCGGCATCTGTGGGCCACGTTAACCCATCGTGAAATCCTTTCCCGTTACCGGGGATCCATGTTGGGGATTCTCTGGTCACTGATCACGCCGCTGATTCTCATCGCGACCTACACGCTGGTTTTCGTCTTTTTTTTCAAAAACACCTGGAGCCAGGACCACACCCAGCCGGGCTATTTTGTCATTATGCTTTTTTGCGGTTTGATTCCTTTTAATTTATTCAGCGAAGTCATATCCCGATCACCCAGCATCATTCTCAGCTTTCCCAACTATGTGAAACGAATCGCTTTCCCGGTTCACCTTCTGCCCGCCGTGCTGATTGGTTCGTCTTTGTTTCACATGATAATGGCACTTTTTATCCTTTTTCCAGGTATTTTTTACCTTACGGGACGTATTCCGCCGACTGCGGCCTATCTTCCCCTCATTTGGGTTCCCTTTGTGATTTTCACCCTGTCGCTGTCTTTGGCTCTTGCCGCTGTCGGGGTTTTTATCCGCGACCTGAATCATGGGGTTGGACTGGTTCTCAACATTCTCTTTTTCCTCAGCCCAATCATTTATCCCGCCACTTTGGTTCCTGAAAGATGGCGACTGCTGCTCTGGCTCAATCCCATTGCCTGCGCCGTCATTCAAATCCGTGAAACCTGTGTGGTGGGTCAACCCCTCGACTGGGTGATCTGGTCGGGTCAAATGATCGGCAGCATTCTCTTTTTGATACTGGTAGCAGCGTGGTACCACCGGATTTCAAGGAGATTTGCCGATGTCATGTGACGAAAATCCAACTCCGGAAGCTCACATCCGCGCGCAACACCTTAGCAAATGTTTCGCCCCTCTTACTTCCCGAAATCTCATCCGTTTCCTGCTTCCCTGGCCTCTGAAACCGACCTCACGGGATTTTTGGGCCCTAAAAGACGTGTCGTTTGAAGTGGGCCCCGGTAAAGTTCTCGGTATATTGGGAAGAAACGGCAGTGGTAAATCCACACTGCTGCAAATTGTGGCCGGCAGAATGCAGCCCACCGGGGGCGAACTTGAGGTACAGGGAACCGTGGCGGCCCTGCTTGAACTGGGGGCCGGATTTAATCCGGATTTTACCGGGCGGGAAAACGCCCTGTTCTCGGGAACGCTGCATGGCGTCTCCACGGCCGAAATGAAAAATCGTTTAGGCGCGATCATTGAATTTGCCGATATCGGCGACCATATCGACATGCCGGTGAAAACCTATTCTTCGGGTATGTTCGCACGTCTCGCGTTTTCAGTGGCAGTGTCGGTGGATCCCGCCTTGCTGCTGGTCGACGAAATTCTATCGGTCGGTGATATTTCGTTCCAGGCCAGATGCTACAAACGCATTGAGGAAATGAAGCGACAGGGAACCAGTATCCTCTTTGTGTCACATGACCTCAACACCATGCAAATGCTCTGTGATGAGGTGCTGTTGCTTGAACAAGGTCAAATGATTACCCGCGGGGACCCTAAAGTCGTGACCGAGTTGTACCGTGACCGCATGGTCGCGCTTAAACCGGAAACCGATGCCAGTGGTCAGGATCAATCACGACGGGAGCGGGGACGCTTTGAAAAAGTCCGCCTGGTCGATGAACATGGCAAATCCGTCCAACATGCCTGGGTGGGGGATACGTTCTTCGCCCATGTGGATTTTATTGCATCAGAAGATATTGCCGCCCCCATCATCAGCCTGCAAATTCAAACCATGCAGGGCGTGGTCGTATACGACCTCAACAGTCAGACCACCGGGCAGGATATTCATCACTTGAACGCGGGCGATCACATTCACGTTCAAGTGCGCCTGGAACTGCATTTGTGTCCGGGCCCCTTTCGGCTGGCCTTCGGCATGGCGATTCTGCAGGACGACCTCCCGAAACCCATTCTGGGCTCCCACCCCGTTGCCTTTGAAGCCATTTCCGATCAACCGGCGTATGGATTTGCGAATCTTCATTCCCGGATGGAGATTCAGTATCTCTAGTCTCCCATTGTCTCCGGATACCCACATGAACACACCCGCCAATTCCGCACCCGATGTCACCATCATCATTCCGTATCACAACTGTCAGGATTTAACTCTGAGTTGTTTGAAATCGCTGGTGAAGACCTCACAGGAGGTCGACTGGGAACTGGTGCTGATCAATGATGCGAGCGACCATGAAATCGATCTCGACTGGATGTCCGGGTCTGACCGCAGGCGGGTGACGCACCTTCATAATTCTGAACGTAAAAGTTACAGTCTGAATAACAACCTGGCGGCGGAGGTGGCCAAAAGCGATCTGCTTTGCCTATTGAACAACGACACCCTGCTCTGCCCGGGCTGGTTAAGCAGCCTGCTCGCGGTTGCGCGAAATCAGCCTGACTTGGGCGTGTTGGGAAATCTCCATCTGTATCCCGACGGAAAAACGGTCCAGCATTCAGGCATGGGATTTGATCAGGAAGGTAAGCCTTACCACCTCAATCCCGGGGCCTCCCGCTATGCACCCAGCGTAGGGTATCAACGCGAATTTCAGTGCGTGACCTTTGCCTGTGTGTTGATTCCAAGGGCCGTCTACAGACAACTTTCAGGCCTGGATCCAGCGTACCGAAACGGATTCGAGGACTGTGATTTCTGTTTGCGTGCCAGAGAGGCCGGGTACCGGGTGCTCTATCATCCCGCCAGCCGGATTATTCATTACGGGCAGTCCACCAGTGGACGCACAGATCATGATAATGCAAACTGGATCCTTTTCCAGAAACGATGGAAGGACAACATACAAAAGGACCTCGAAACCCTGGAGAAAGAAGACAAGGAGATCAACAGTCGCGAAAGCCGAACCCGGCCGCGGCCCCATCGGCACGGTCTTCACATTTCCATCGATGTGGAAGTGCCCAATGCCTTTCTTTGGGCCACTGTGGATCTGATTGGCGCACTGGAACGAAAAGGCGTTCCGCTCAGCCTCAACAAACAGCCGGGCATCCACCCCTCCATTTCCAGGACAAACCGGAAAGCCTTGAGGAGATTGATGTCGTTTTCACCACGCGAATCCTATCATATCAAATGGACCCACTACTGGCCCCACCACTACAGCCAACCATTATTCGGCGACATCAACGCGGAATTTTTCTGCACCAATTACCGGTACCGTCCGGACAGCCCCCACCTCGATTTGTGGATGCGGCATGTGCAGGTGAATGAATACCGGAAATTACCGGTGGCCGGATTCAACCAGGAGGCCCTGAAAGATATCGGTGTGCCCGGAAGTCAATGTAAAATCATGCCTTTGGGGTACTCCCCTGAAATCGACACTTTGTTTCCGTTATCGACGTTCACCCGATCCTCACCCGGTGAGGACTTGCATATTCTATTGGTGACCAACTCCCACGATCTCTATCGCTACGGAACCGATTTGGCTGTTCGGGCGTTATCCGAAGCCTTTGGCCCGGAAGATCCCGTGGTCGTGCATATCAAAGACTATGGGGGTTCCTCCGGAGGAAGCCAACTGGAAGAGTGGATACGAAACTGTAAACGTTTTCCCCGTATTCACTGGCACCGGGGATTTGTAAGCAAAGAAGCGTTGCTTCACTTATATGCGGGGATGGACCTGCAGCTTGCCCCCTTCCGGGGCGAGGGGTTTTCCATGAAAATTCTGGATGCGGCCGCCTTGGGAGTTCCCACCCTCATGCCCGCTTTCGGCGGGCCAATGGAATTTTCAAAACCAGGCACCTTTATTCCGCTTCCGTTTAGGGAAGTGCCGGTGGGCAGGTGCTACGACCAGGATAATTTTTATCTCGGAGAAGGCGCCTACTGGTGCGAACCCGATATCGACCCCATGATCGAGGCTCTCTGCGCATGCCTGAAGGACCGGTCGCGCCTTCAACACATCGGCGAAACCGCCATGCGACATGTCCGTCCCGCCTACTCGTGGGATGCGGCCGCGGACCACCTCATGCAGGCACTGGAGGACTGGCAGTCGCAAAGGCAGGTGGTGGTGGGCACCCGTCAGCAGCCTTCCTGCAAAGCTATGACCGTGATCATCCCCACCAAAGACCGGGAGGATATACTGGACCTCACGCTGAAGGCCTACTCGGAACAACGTATGCCCGCGCGTGATTTCGAGCTTTTACTGGTCAACGATCATGGCGATGTGTCCAAGGTAAAGGCCGTGGCCGACAAGTATCCGTCTCTTAACCTCAAACTGTTGAACAATGAAGGCCCGGGCGGACCCGCCGCCGCACGTAATCTGGCTATCGAACAGTCTCGTGGCGAGGTGGTGCTGATTTCGGGGGATGATATTATTCCGCATCCGGATTTCCTCTCCACTCATCTGCTGGGCCATCAAAAATATCCAGAGTCCACTGCGGCTTTTGTGGGCTTCACCGACTGGCATCCGGACCTTCCTCAAACTCCGTTCATGAAACACATCACGGGAGAGGGTGGACAACAGTTTAAATACAATGACATGCAGGATGATCATGTGGTTCCCTTTGACCGCCTCTACACATCCAACTGCTCCATCAAACGAAGCTTTCTCAATCAGGAGGAAATTCTTTTCAGCACCCGCTACCGATATGCCGCATATGAGGATGTTGAATTGGGATACCGCCTGCATCTGCGGGGCATGAAACTCCGACATCTTGCCCATGCGATCGGATATCATCATCATGAAATCACCCCCGAGTCTTTCCTGCGGCGCCAACGTCTCACCGGCCGCATGCTGACGCTGCTGACCCTTCAGCGGCCCGGTTATGTGCCGAATGAACATTCGCTTTTTCTCAAGGCTCTGGAATTCTTCCATGCACATCCCGGAGCCCGCGCCCCCGCCCTGGATGCGGTGGATCCTGAAATACTCATCGACCAAATGGGCAAAATCTGTCGGGCCATGATCGATCTGCCTTCCGAACTCGACCAACAGCCCCACGAATTCCTAATGGTTCAACAGGATGCACTGCTCTGGTCTCACTGGCTGCGCCAGGGGAACGCTTCGGTTTGGGAGAGTTTGAATCAACTCATTCTCCGAGTGGGAATGGTGGAGGAATGGGCCGACACCACCACACCCGATCCCAAAGCCTCCGCATGGATCTCGCTTGTCCTCATGCCCAACATCACCGGATTCAGAGGCATGGACTGGAATATGCCCTACAGCCGGCCCGAATTCACCAGTCATCTGGCCCCCAACTCCAAACTCCTGTATCACGTGGCCAAACGTGTCAGACAGTTCCCTCTTCTCGGACCCGCACTCCATTCCTTCGAACACAGTCCGGCTGGACAGTACACTCGATCTTATTTGCAAAAAATCCTGATGCGTTAAACGCTTTCCCCTTCTATTCCGCACCAATGACCTCACCTCAACCAGAACCTCCTGTTACTCTGCTCATCCTGACCTGGAACGCCCTCGACTACACCAAAGCCTGCATCGAAAGTATTCGCGAATTCGATTCCGGATGGCCTTATGAAATTTTGGTGGTTGATAACGGATCCACCGACGGTACGGTGGAATGGTTGCAATCCCAGTCCGACCTGAAGGTGTTGGCTCAACCTGAAAATGTGGGCTACGTGCGAGGGAATAATATCGGTTTGGAATCGTTGCCTGCCGATCGGGATGTGATCCTCCTGAATAACGACACCGAAATTCTACACCCCGGGTGGATCAGGCAAATTCGGGAAACCGCCTATTCAGCGCCCGATGTGGGGATCGTCGGCTGCCGACTGGTAACCTCCGATCACCTTACCTCACACACGGGGACCTATATGCCCCGGGACTGTTGGCGGGGTTGGCAAATGGGATCGGGGGAGGAGGATATCGGACAGTTCAAAGGGTCCGAAGACGTGGAGGGTGTGGTGGGGGCCTGCATATTTATACGGCATGACCTTCGTCGGCGCATCGGAACCCTTTCCGAGGACTTTGAATCCTATTTTGAAGATACCGATTACTGTCTGCGCTGCCGGGAAGCGGGTTTCCGGGTGCTGTGCAACCTGGAAACCACCGTTCTTCATCATGAACATGTGAGTACGGACTCCAATCAAGTCGAATTCTCTGACCTCTACGAAAAATCCAGAGACATCTTCCGCTGCAAATGGGAACAGAAAATTCTGGATTCTCTTCATACTCCCGTGCTTTGGCATTCTCTGGTGTCCTCTCCCACGGGTTATGCCCGTTCCTCCCGTGAAATCCTGATCGAACTAATCAAACAACAGGTGGATGTGAAACTGGGCTGTTTGTACGGGACAGATTCCGACGAACCAACCGTTGGGGATCCCCGCATCGACCAACTCAAATTCACACCCAAGGACCTTTCGATTCCTCAAGTGGTATACGGACAGGGTGATTTGTTTTACAAAAACGGTGGTGCTTATCGTATCGGCTACAGCATGCTCGAAACCACGGGGATCCCGGAGGAATGGGTGCGGCAATGCAACCAGATGGACGAAGTGTGGGTGCCGTCCCGGTTCAACCTTCAAACCTTTACCGACAGCGGAGTCACCCGGCCGATACATGTGATGCCTCTCGGTGTGGATCCCCGATACTTCCATCCCGGCATTCATTCCACACGCTTTTCCTCCCGCTACACCTTCCTCTCCGTCTTCGAATGGGGGGAACGAAAAGGCACGGACGCCCTGTTTAGAGCGTTTTGCAAAGCGTTTGGTCCCGGGGACAATGTCGCGTTGGTCGTCAAGTACTCCTTTCCATACGACTTTGATCTTCGCCAGTATATGTTTGATTTGGGGCTGCCCGCTGAAACACCTCCCATTGTGCTTATGCAGTCCAACACCATCGCCCATTATCAAATGGGCAGTTTCTATCGCGGCGCGGACTGCTTTGTGCTTCCCTCCCGGGGAGAGGGATGGGGAATGCCCATTCTGGAGGCGATGGCCTGTGGTCTTCCCGCCATTGCCACGAACTGGAGTGCGCAAACCGAATTCATGACGGAAGAAAACAGCTTTCCCGTCAGAGTGAAGTCACTCATTCCCGCCGTTTCAAAATGCCCGTACTACGAAGGATTTCTCTGGGCGGAGCCGGATATGGATCACCTTGCTTCGCGCATGCGGGATGTGTATCAGAATCAGGAGGCAGCCGCCAAAGTCGCCCTGCAGGGTTCCAGAGACGCACACGGGAAATGGACATGGAAACAATCCGCCGATCACATCCTCCACCGCCTGCAACATCTGGGAGTCTGACATGCCTTATCTGTTTATGGATTTTGACGGAAAAACGGCTGAGCAAGCGGCTAAAGCCGTGGACGCTCTCATCCGGGAAGATGAAGCCTGCATCCCACCGAAACCTTCACTGTTCGCCCGGGGAATGGCACGATTGACATCCTTGAAAGCTCCATCAGCAAACCCGGAACTTCAGGAACCAACTGAACCATCAGAGTGATCTTTCATATTTTTGCCTTCGTTTTCCACAAAAACGGTTCTAATGATTTTCAGCGTAGTTGAATATATGCCTGCTTTGGGTGGATGACCTCAAGTGATTTGAAACATTAAGAAATGTTTAGGTTTTCAATTTTCACATTATCACAAAGTATTCCAGTCAAACATCTAAGTTTTCATAGCACAGTTTTACAAAAAAACTTGACAGTTTGATTATATTTTATTAACAATGTTTCTTGATAAGTAAGGATAAGGTCAAAAAAGGTAACAAAATGAAAAAATCAACAATTGCATTACAATTACTATTACTAATTTTATTAAAAAATCGTCTAGTTGCTTGGGAAGTACAATATGGTATTGAGGGAGATCAACCAGTTCCAGCTGATTACGATGGGGATGGTGAGACCGATATCGCAGTTTTCAGAGAAAGCAATGGAAACTGGTATATAGAGGGAACAACGTCAGGTTTCCAGCAAATTAATTGGGGTGCCCCAAACGATATTCCTGTGCCAATGTATTTTGAACAATCTACGGTTGTGAATATCGCAATATTTAGGCCTTCGGAAGGGGTATGGTATATACGTGGTCATAATGGTAATTTATTAGCACCGATTGGGTGGGCTGGCGCTGGAGACCAACCGATAGTACTAGACTACGACGGTAATGGCAAAGATAATATAGCCATCTTTAGGCCTAGCAACGGTCAATGGCACATACGCAAAGATGATGGAAATCCCCTTGTTGTGACTCTTGGGGCTAATGGGGATATTCCCTGCCCATTCGACTTCGATGGGAACAATACTAAAAACCTTGCAGTATTCACGCCCACGACTGGGGTATGGAAGATTCGCAAAGATGACGGATCGATAGTCACAGACCAATGGGGTAATGCTAATGATTTACCTGTACCTGCAGACTATGATGGAGATGGAAGTGAAGATATCGCTGTTTATCGCTTAACTGAGGGAAATTGGTACATCAAATCGTTTTGGGAAAATGGATTTCCCCATTTGTTTGAATGGGGTGAACCTAATATAGGCATTCCGGTTCCAGCAGATTGGAGTAGATCCCATTATAAAAGTGATGGATTTTCATACGCATCAAATGGTCGTGCAAATATAGCCATTATCGTCGGTAACAAGTGGCACATTCGTTCTGACTTTACAAAAGTGATCTCGGCCAAGCAACCAATTATTGAAGATACTCCCGTTTCTACGACAAATCCTTATGATTGGGGTGCATGTGTCATCAAAGTTGGCTCAATCTATCATATGTGGTGGACCAGACTTGATGAGGCTCATCCTGAGTACGCTAATGCAAGCCCTCAAATTTATGACACACAAGAGGATACGATTTGGCATGCAACCAGTTCTGACGGATTAATTTGGAATAATAGAGAACAGGTACTTAAAACTGTCGGCATAAGTTCTACATCAGAAGAAAATCAGCATGTTGCTAGGCCGTCTGTAATCAAGGCTGATGACGGATTTTTTTATATGTTATATGAGTCAGCCAGGATAGCGAATCCTTTAACAGCTCAGGACATAAGCAACCCAGAAAATCAAATATTTTTAGCTAGATCAGCAGATGGGATTACGTGGGATAAATTTCCATTCAACGATAATCCGGAAGTCCCAGTGCCTGTTATAGAATATGATTTATCAGGAGGGTATGGTGTAGGACAGCCTTCAATGATGTTCATTGATACAGATAACGACAATGATCGTGAATATGTCGTATTTCACATCAGCCATGATGGCAGCGGGTACAATGATGTTCGTATGGCGATTAGTGATGATTTAACATCTTGGCCCAACTACCGCACTCACACACTTATAGGGAATGGTAACGCCTGTGACGTCCGATATAATTCCGCATTAGGCTTATATGTCATGGTTATGGGCTACTCGTTCGCTACAAATGTTGCAGATACAGATATCCCAAGTCATCAAACAGACGGGCAACATGTTGAAAATCTTTTCATATATGTTTCTGATGATTTAACTACTTGGAATAACTTCCAAAATGGCACATCTCATGTTTTTTTTCATGAATCAACAGACGACAATAATATTACAAGAGAATGGTTTGGACAAAGACTTCACACCGCGAGCTATCCGAATATTGTTTCTACTTCACAATATGGTGAAATTGATTCACCCATAATGCAAGTATTATTCACAGAAGGAGAGTTTCCCCCAGATGACTTAACTGATTATCGAAGCTTTGCATACACATGGGACATTTACTCATTACAAGTACAACTCCAGCGGTAGTTTACCTGGAGACCACGACATTATATCGATTCAATAAAATATATATCATAGTATCAGTTTCATATATCTTTTCAGCGAGTATTAAATTATGAGAGAAAATAAAAACGATATTTTTATTACGTGTGATCCGCCAACCAATGCTGTTCCACTTGGAAAAGTAACCGAGTTTAAAATAACAAACCCCCGGGATGGAGAATTTCGTTTTCTTCTGGCACATGAAGGTCTCCGTTATCTCCGACCGCTCAAAGATTGGAGCCCGGAATCAAACGTCACGGTTTTTCCGCAGGCACCCGGACGATATCGTATCGAAATACATCACCGTTCTGAAAATGGTCACGAATGGTCATCCGTCACTTTTGAGGTGCAATCATCCCAGGACTCAAAAAGTACGCATGAAAAACAGGAGCCTTCACTGCACAGGCTTGGAAAAAACTGGAACATTTGGTCTCCCGGCACATGGGAGGCCCAACACATGGCAATGGCAGAGGATGTTTTACGGGATGTGGTTCGGCGTGAACTTAAACCCGGAGATGTTACGTATGATATTGGTGCAAACGTGGGAATGTACGCAACCCTCATGAGCCGGGAAATCGGGAAAAAAGGGCATCTCGTTGCAATTGAGGCGAATCCGCTGTGCATTTCCTACCTGCAAACCAACTTATCATTAAACAGTTGCTTCGATAATTACACCATTCTTCCCGTTGCGGTGTCTGAACGCTGCGAGTTGATTCCTTTCACGATTGACTATGGTAACTCGAATCTCGCCACATTACAGGGAACCGAGGCTTTTAACTGGAAAACGGGTCATGAAATTCTTGTGCACGCGGAGCCGCTTGATAACCTGATTTTTGAGAATGGACTGCGTTATCCTGATTTTATTAAATTAGATATTGAAGGGGCTGAGGCGATGGCCCTCAGGGGGATGCAAAAAATTCTTTCCGACCACAAACCAACGCTTTTCATTGAGCTTCATGGTCTAAACGCGGCGGTTCACAGCCTGCATATACTCGAAGAATTAGCGTACGCTGTGGAATCGGCTGAATCCGGTGCCACTTTCCCGTCATCCGACACACTCGCCGCAACCGGTAGAGATGAAATTTATCATGTCGTGGCGCGTGGCAGATAAAGTATCATTGCGAAAACGCTTCTTTTACCTGCCACAAAACTCCATCCATGATCTTCAGCTCGGACATTTTCGTTTTCGGGTTTCTGCCTTTGGTTTTGCTGGGCCATCTGCTGCTGCCGCGGACGCTCAAGAATGCATTTGGAACAACCGGGGTGCCTGGCTGGCCACCCGCGAAATTTTCACCCGCCTGGAGGCGTTGTACCCCCACCTTCAATTCAATCTGCCCCCGCAAGTGGATTTCTTTCACGTAAACAGTGAAATGGGGTGGGATTTGTCAGTCATGATGCAGCTGCAACCCTACATGCAGAGCATCAATCCCTCTCCGCTGATACCCGTCCCCCAATTGGGCACCCTGATTCCCGAGCCTTCCTATGGCCGAAATGCGACCCGAACCCGACATCCTGATCACGCGCTGCCCTCCGCGATCATTTTTCACGATTCATTTTTCATCGGCCTACAACCTTTTTCCAAAGAACAGTTCCGTAACGGCATCTATATTAGGTCACTCGACATCAATTGGGCGCTCATTGAAAAGGAAAAGCCGGATGTTGTCATCCATCAGGTCGCCGAACGCTATCTGCGTAAGCTGCCTGATCAGGCGCATTGATCCCTGGCGGAAGTTCAGCATCCCCACAGAAAGCAACTTTACCTGAATGAGTCCGTGGTGTATACTATAAGTGTGTCGGCTAACCAAAGCCTCTTTCCCCATGAAAACTAAAATCGCGCTCATCCTTCCTGCTGTTTTGATCTCTCTTTTAATACCAGCAGCCGAATTCACGGTTCCCGGGAGCTACCCCGACCTCACCACCGCTATCCAATCCGCGCCGGACGGGTCCACCATTGTGGTTGAAAACGGCACCTATGGCTTTGTGAATGTGGAGAATAACACCAAAAATCTTTTGGTGATCTCCCGCAATGGACCGGAGCAAACCGTGATCGATGGCGGGGGAACCACTCGTTTGCTGCGCGTTGAAAACGGATCGCAGGTCGCCGCGCTCAACAAACAGATCGTTTTCAAAGGATTCGGGTTTAAAAATGGACGTCAGTTTGGATCCGGGGTCGCGGAACAGTCGGCTGTCACCATTGCCAACGCCTCTCCACAATTTTTGAACTGTGTGTTTGAAAACAATCAGGCCGACACCAAAGGGGGAGCGGTTCTGATCTATGGTTCCGCCACCCATCCCGTATTTGTGGATTGTGTTTTCAGAAATAATCAGGCCAAAAACGCCGGGGGCGCGGTTCAGGTCAGCGGAGGCTCTCCCCACCCCCAAGCCACCTTCAGACGCTGCACCTTTGAAAACAATACCACCCGAGTCTCCGGATCAAACGCGTACAGTCAGGGCGGGGCGATCATTTTTTCACAGGGAAGCGGCAGGATTTTCGACTCCACCTTCACCGGAAATTCAACCGCCTACGCCGGCGGCGCCATCCAAATGTTGAACCACTGGAACGATCCCAATGTGGGCACTTTGCTTATTGAAGGCTGTGTATTTGAAAACAACCATGCCACGGACTATCCGGGTTTTATCAACCCGGGACTGCCGGACCCCGTTCCGCCCGCCGAGGGAGGGGCACTGATGATTGAAAGCAAAGTCCTGGTCACCGTTCAGGGTTCCCGATTCCTGAGCAACACCGCCGAAACAGGTGGCGCGGTGATGATTTACCGGGGCCAAGCCAATTTTTCCGCTTCTATTTTTCAAAAAAATACTGCAAATGGAAAAGATCATCTGGGATTCGGAGGTGCCATGGGGATCAATTCGAATGATGCGGGAGAGCCAGATTCTCCGGAATCCGTGGTGAATATTGATAACGTCCTCTTTCTGAACAACCTCTCTCCCGCGGGAGGCGCCATCGGGGCCGGGGGGGATTTCCATTATTCAAAACCGGGCAGCTTGAATTTAAACCGGGTTGCCTTTGTGGACAACAGGGCCACCACCGCCAACAACAGTTTCGGCACCGGCGGTGCGCTTAATCTCAACCGCATGAACACGGTTGGCACACAGGTATATTTCCTCAACAATCATGCGGAATTTGTTGGCGGAGCGGCGGTCATGGTCGAAAATTCCACCCTGAATCTGGATAATTCCGTTCTGGTGGGCAATACGGCGGACACCCAGGACGATCTGATCCACAAGCCCGCCCTTTCAGACCCGGACCCCGTTTTCACCAACAGTCAAGTCGCGTACAATGGCGGCGGAGGCAGCGGCACTTTCCGTTCGCTGATCGCCATCCCCTCCCGGAGCTTTAATTCAACCGGATACCTCACGTATGTCCAGTTCCCCTACGACAACCCGGTTCTCAGTCCGGGTCCCGGGCCATTGGCAAACCGTGGCGGTTATGCCGCCGGAACCGCGCAGATTGAAAACATCGGCTCCGACACGCTATTCACTTTGGCATCCGGCGGCACGGACGAACAGGTCACTCTTCCACATGCGTACCGGAGCCTCGCTGACAACCGCAGCCACCCCGGTCCCGACTCTCCCACCCTTCCCTCCCGTCTCCAGGCTGAAGATTTCAATCTGGGTGGCCAGGCCGTCGGATATTTTGACCGCAGCAACGGCAACAGTGGCGGGGCCTATCGGACCGGTGAATCGGTGGATCTGCTGAACGATGCAGCCGCTGATAACCAAGTGGCCGTTACCGGGGTTGAAGCCGGTGAATGGCTGGAATGGCGGATCCGATCTCCCGGCGGTCAATTTATCCCCGTTCTTCGTTACAGCAGTCCGGGTGCCGGCAGTATACTCTTCTCTTCATCCACAGATCCGTTGGGAACCCGGATTGAACTGCCCGCAACCGGCGGCACCCAAACCTATCAGGAATTCGATTTGCCTCAAAGCCTGATTCCGGCCGGATTCCAAACTCTTCGCATACTGGCTCTCTCGCCGGGAATGACTTTTGATTACCTCGATATGCAAAATACCCTCCCTCAACTGGCGGTATCCGGTACTTTATTCTCACGCAGTCACCTCCCCGGCTCCAGCGTGGCCGATGTGCCTTTTGAGGTCTGGAATTCAGGAGGAGAAACCTTGAACTTCACCCTCTCGGAATCGGCAGGCTGGCTGTCACTTTCAAAATCCACCGGATCAAGCAGCGGTGAGAAAACCATCATCCTATTGCAGTTTGATCCAACAGGCCTTACTCCCGGCACCTATCAGACCAACGTGACCATAACATCCCCCCAGGCCATCAACAGTCCTGTGTCCGTGACGGTTTTTCTGTTTGTCTTGTCCGGTCCCACCGTACGGAATGATTTTGATGGCGACGGCACGTCCGATATTGGCGCCTATTTCGCTCCCGGCGGAAACTGGTACCGATTCGCCAGTACGGCGGGATTCAGTGAAACCCAGTTCGGCTATATCGGCACCCTGCCCGTAACCGGTGACTTCGATGGGGATGGGCGTGCCGATATCGGCTGTTATTTTCCCGGGGGTGGAAACTGGTATTTCTTCAGCAGCACCCTCGGTTTTTCACAAACCACTTTCGGTTTCGCCGGAACCCTGCCCGTGGTCGGAGACTTCGATGGTGACGGCGTAAGTGATTTCGGGGTCTATCATCCTCCCACCGGTGGCTGGTATCTTGCAAAAAGTACGGAAGGCTTCTGGTCAACCCAATTCGGATTTGAAGGCACTCTGCCCGTGGTCGGTGATTTCGACGGCGACGGACGGGACGACTTCGGTTGTTACCACCCCACCACCGGAAACTGGTACCTGTTCCAAAGCACCCTCGGGTTTTGGACCACTCAATTCGGGTTCGATGGCACTCTTCCGGTGGTCGGAGACTTTGACGGCGACGGACGGGACGACTTCGGCTGCTATCACCCCCCCACCGGAAACTGGTATCTGTTCAAAAGCACCGAAGGATTCTGGACCACCCAATTCGGGTTTGTGGGCACTCTGCCCGTGGTCGGTGATTTCGACGGCGATGGACTGGACGACTTCGGTTGTTACCATCCCCCCACCGGAAACTGGTATCTGTTCCAAAGTTCAAACGGTTTTAAAACCATTCAGTTCGGATACGACGGCACAGTTCCCCTGAAATAACAAACCTAATAAAGCCGGCCGTCCATAATGGCCTGGCGCAGTGAATTCAGAAACGTCTCCGCAATGACTTCATAACCAGCATCATTGGGATGATTCGAACTGAAAGGCTCAATCAGGGTTTGCTGCCAGAGGGGTCTTGAGGTAATGGCTTCATATACCGGAACGATCGGCACATTAAGATTTTGGCCCAGGGTGTGGATGCTCGGATTGAAACCACGAATCCTGGCGGCCTGCATATCCCGGTCCCGAAATTGATTGGAGATCACCGGCGGGGTGGTGGCCAGTAAGACATCGGCGGAATAAGAACGACTGGTTCCAATCATACTCGTATAATTATCCAGTATTTGCTGGTAGCGGATATTGAAAAAATGATCATTGGTGCCTTCCATCAACAACACCCATTCCGGACGTGTCGCGCTTAAAACGCCGTGTATACGGTTTCGGCCCGAAGCCGTGATTTCACCCGAAACTCCTTTATTGACAAAGTCAAACATACCGCCAAGGGCCGGTCCCGCCTCGCGCATCAACCGGGCGGGATATCCGGTTGCAGGACCATTTCCACTGCTCCCGATTCCGAATGTGATGCTGTCACCGAAACAAAGAATCACTCCCCCCTCGAGTCCACCGTGCTGATAACTTTGAAGCGGGGTGGCCATCGACCACCCATAAATCTCAATTCGGGGAGCTTGGGATTCGCTCAACCAAATGTACCACTTGGCCGTTTCCCTTTCAAAGACAGCAAAATCCGTAATCCCGTCTCCATCGTAATCCCCGGGAACCGGCCGGGCGGTCGAAAATCCCCACTGAGCTTCCTTAAATCCCATTGAACTTCCATAAATCAGCCATTTTCCGGTCTTGCGCATGTACACACCCACATCTGTACGCCCATCTCCGTCATAATCCCCGGGGACTGGGCGCGCCTCTGAATTGCCGAATTGCACCGTGCGGTATCCTTCGCTGCTTCCAAACATATACCACATGCCGGTGTGCCGATGATACAAAGCCATATCAGCCTTCCCGTCCCCATCATAATCCCCCGGAACCGGACGCGCCTCCCCCCATCCGAATTGCAACTGCATCTCCCCTCCCGACTGACTGCCACGAATCACCCAAAGTCCGGTGCTTCGTTCATACAACGCCAGATCCGCTTTTCCATCCCCATCGTAATCCGCCACCACCGGCACCATTCCCGGACGGCCAAAGTTATGCTGCACCACCTGACCGCTTCCGCTTAAAAAAATTGTCCATACATGACTTTGGGTGTCATAGACCGCCGGATCGGTTTTGCCGTCTCCATCAAAATCTCCCAAAACGGGTTGTGCAGAGGGGCCTCCCCAGTTCCATCCCGCCGCTCCATCGGCACTCCCGAAAGCAAACCAATTGCCTGTTTGCCAATGGTAAATCCCCAGATCATCCGCACCGTCACCATCAAAATCAAAAACAGGACCCGCACCCACCAAGGTGGAAAAAGTAACGCAGAACAATCCTAACAGATATAAATTTTTCATTGTTTCCTGGTTAATGCCTTATTCGTGAGAATCAAGTACTATTGACGAAGCAAACTCGGACGCTCGGACGGGGCGCATCTTAACTTCACTTCAACTTGAATCCTTTTTTCTTGAACAATAATTTTTAAAATATTTCTTTACCTTCATATTTTATGCTGTATTTCTTTATCAAAGATAATTATGAGTTTTGATTTTTCAATTGTCCGGGATTTAAGGAAGCGGGCGGGGTTAACCCTGGCCGAGGTCTCCGCGCGTTCGGGTGTCTCACCGTCTGTCATCTCCAAACTGGAACGGAATCAGAGCAGCGCCGAGTTGGACACCCTGTTCAGAATCAGCCGGGTGTTTGAACTCAACACCACCGACCTGATTGCTCTGGCCGAGTCCCGCACCGCCCAGCGAAACACCGCCAGGTCCTACACCTCCGGTGACTTTCACTTTCAGCAAATCCATTACAACAATCTCCGCGCTTTCATCGCCACCGCTCCCAAAGGGGCCTCGGTGAACCGCCCCGAAATCCATGCCGACAACTTTGAAATCTGCTGGGTGCTGAATGGAAAACTGCTCATCCAGCTTCCCAAGGAACGTCACGAACTCTCCCGCGGAGAAAGCCTGCAGTTCGACGGTGCCCTCGACCACACCTACGAAGCGCTTGAATCCAGCGGATTTCTCATCATCCACCTCAACAAAGACAACCGATTCTAACCCCTATCACCTATCAACCAACAACTAACAACCCACAACCAACAACTAACAACCCACAACCAACAACTAACAACCCACAACCAACAACTAACAACTAACAACCCACAACCAACAACCAACAACTGACCCTGACCCCTTTCTTCAAACTCCTATCTCCTATCTTCTAAAATGACCCCCACCGACCTCCTCCCCAAACTCAATGCCTTCTGGCAGATTTCCGCCGAAAAAATACGCACGTTGCAAAACGAATACGATCACAGCAAAGGATCCCCCGTATTCACCTACAAAGGGAAATACACCACCCGCGGCTGGACCGAATGGACCCAGGGTTTCGAATTCGGCTCCGAGATCCTGCAGTTCGACGCCACCGGCGACAGCGCCTTCCTCGATGCGGGCAAGGCCAACACGGTCCGCTACATGGCCCCCCACGTCTCCCACTTCGGGGTGCACGACCATGGGTTCAACAACGTCAGCACCTACGGGAATCTGCTGCGGCTGATGAACGAGGGCAAAATTCCCGAAAACGAATGGGAACGGAATTTTTATGAATTGGCGCTTAAATTGTCCGGAGCCGTACAGGCCCGCCGCTGGACCCGGATCGCAAATGGCGGGGGGTACATCTACTCCTTCAACGGTCCGCAGTCCCTGTTCGCCGACACCATCCGCTCTCTGCGCTCTCTGGCCGTCGGCTATCAGTTGGGACACCCCCTGATGGAGGAGGGTGACAAAAAGATTTCACTGTTGGACCGACTGGTGCAGCACGCCCGCACCACCGCCACCTACACAGTTTATTACGGCGAAGGCCGGGATGCCTTTGATATTCGCGGCCGCACCGCGCATGAAAGTCTGTTTAATTTGAACGACGGCAATTACCGCGCCCCCAACAGCCAACAAGGCTTCAGCCCCTTCACCACCTGGACCCGCGGACTCGCCTGGTGCATCACCGGCTACGCCGAGGAACTGGAGTTTCTCGCCACCCTGAAGGACGACGAACTTGTCCCCTTCGGCGGACGGAAGAAGATCGAAGGTTTCATGCGCAAAGCCGCCGCCGCCACCTGCGATTTCTATCTGGCCCACACCGGCCGGGACGGCATCCCCTACTGGGACACCGGTGCCCCGAATCTGCACAAACTCGGGGATTATACTCAAGTGGATGCCGATCCCTTCAACGCCTATGAACCCGTCGACAGCTCAGCCGCCGCCATTGCCTGCCAGGGGCTCATGCGCTTCGGCCGTTACCTCGGAGACGCGGGAACGCACTATTTCGAGGCCGGTCTCAAGGTCCTCAACACCCTCCTCGGCGAACCCTACCTCAGCCGGGATCCAAAGCATCACGGCCTCATCCTGCACAGCAACTACCATCTGCCCAACGGCTGGGACTACATTCCCGAGGGACAGAAAATCGCCTGCGGCGAAAGCTCCATGTGGGGGGACTATCACATGCGCGAAGCCGCCCTCTACGTCCAGCGCCTCGCCCACAACCAACCCTCCCTCAAATTCTATTTATAAAATAAAAGTGACACAGGCACGCGTCCGACGAAGCCTTGGCGAAGTCTGATTCCTGCCTGTGCAAAAAAGTGACACAGGCATTCCTGCCTGTGCAATCTCGACCCTCCCTGTCCACTTCACACACACCCCCAACCACCCTCCACCTTCACCCCCAACCACCCAACCACCCCAACCCCACCCTGTCATGCCAACTCACCCCCAAAAAAAAGCCGCCATCGTCACCGGCGGGTCCAGAGGAATCGGACTCGGAATTGTTAAATGCCTCATCACCGACGGATTCGCGGTCATGCTCAACGGTGTCCGCCCCGAAGAATCCGTTTCGGATGTGCTGCAAGAGCTTCGTGATACCGGTGCCACCGTCGCCTACTGCGCCGGGGACATCTCCGATACCGCTGCCCGCTATCACCTTATTCAAACCACCCGCGAAACCTTCGGTGCCTTGCATGTCCTGGTCAACAATGCCGGTGTCGCGCCCAAGGAAAGAGCCGACATCCTGGATACCACCCAGGAAAGCTATGACTGGGTGATGGATGTGAATCTCAAAAGCCCCTACTTCCTCACCCAGGTGGCCGCCCGCTGGATGATCGAGCAGAAGCGGGCCGACGATGCCTGGAGCGGCAGTATCATCAACGTCAACAGTATCAGCGCCACCGTGGTGTCGGTGAACCGCGGAGAATACTGCATCTCCAAAGCCGGCTTGTCGATGGTCACCGCTCTCTGGGCCGCGCGTCTTGGGGAAGTCGGCATTCCGGTCTACGAAGTCCGGCCCGGCATCACCGCCACCGACATGACCGCCGGGGTCACGGACAAGTATGATAAACTGATTGCCGACGGACTCACCGTCACCCCCCGCTGGGGCTATCCCGAGGATGTGGGCAAAGCCGTCGCCTCCCTCGCCGCCGGCCACTTCCCCTACTCCACCGGACAAGTCATCATGGTGGATGGAGGACTCACAATTCCACGGCTTTAAAAGCCGGTCATTGGTCAAGAGTCATTGGTCAAGAGTCATTCGTTAGGAGTGACGAATGACCCGTGACAAGTGACAGTAAAATGGAGATCAACCAACATGATCACAAAATATGAGAATTTTTTGACAGAATGCGAGAAGATTTATAATCGCACTTCTGTTAGTCTAAATCGTATATATCACATCCTTTATCTACTTATTTCATGGAAATGATTTTTTTACACCGTGTATATGTCGTTTTATATTTACAGTCCACCCAACCCCGCAAGGAGCCCGAATGAACACCGACCTGTCCTTTCTCACCGAAGCCTTTAAAACCGGAAAGCGCAAAGACGCCAAAGCGGTCACCGAACAAGCCCTGGCAGAGAACGCATCGCCACAGGCCATCCTCGATGCCCTGAAAACGGGAATGGTGGCCATGATGTTGAAGGGTTCCGGCTTTGAAGTCATTGATCTGGGCACCAATGTTTCCGATGCGGCCAGCGCGGTCGAACTGGCCCGCAGTCTGGTGGAGGTGGCAGCATGACCGGAAAAGACATCCTCCTTAAAACTCTCCGCTACGAAACCACCGACCGCCTCCCCTGGGTCCCCTTCGCCGGTGTCCATGCCGGTGCCCTCATCGGGGTCGATGCGGAAACCTTCCTCAAATCCGCCGACCATATCGTCGTCGGTCTCGAAGCGGCCAAAAAACGCTATCAGCCCGATGGTCTGCCCGTAGTCTTCGACCTGCAACTCGAAGCGGAAGTGCTCGGCTGCACTCTGGCCTGGGCCAAAGAAACCCCGCCTTCCGTGGCCACTCATCCGATGGACGACAGCTACGATCTGTCCTCGCTGCCAGAATTCTCCATGGAAAACGGACGCTTCCCGGCGGTTTTCGATGCGGTCAAACGCCTTAAAACCTCCATCGGCGACGACACCGCTCTCTTCGGACTGCTCACCGGACCCCTCACCCTGGCCCTGCATCTGCGCGGGGAGGAATTCCTCCTCGACATGTTCGATGAAGAAGACGGCGTCGCCACCCTCATGGACTATTGCACCGACATCACTATCGACTTCGCCAAAGCCTACCTCGCAGCCGGCATCGATGTGATCGCCGTCGTCGACCCCATGATCAGTCAGATCGGCCCCGCCCATTTCGAAGAGGTCGTCGCACCTTCCCTCAACCGCATCTTCGATGCCGTCCGCGACGCGGGAGCACTTTCCTCCCTGTTCGTCTGCGGCAACGCCACCCGTAATCTGCAGGTCATGGCGCAAACCACCTGTGACAACATCTGCGTGGACGAAAACGTGGATCTGGAAAAACTCGGTGAAGTATGCCGCGCCGCCGGAAAATCTTTCGGCGGAAATCTCAAACTCACCACCGTCCTCCTGCTCGGCGATGCCGACGCCACCCGCCGCGATGTCGCCCGCTGCATTCGCGAAGCCGGCGACGGCCCCGGCTTCATGCTCGCCCCCGGCTGCGATCTCCCCTACGCCTGCAAAGCGGAAAACCTGGATGTGGTTGCGGGCATCGTGCACGACGACTACCAGCGTCAAAT
>JBBDRC010000207.1:0-4070 GCA_040905625.1 Kiritimatiellia bacterium | reverse complement strand
CTTTTCAGCAGGGCGCGGACTTTGTCCGCTTTATCGATAAGTTCCTGCTGCTGGGCGCGGTGCTGGGTCACGACTTCCTCCGGTGCTTTGCTGACGAAGGCGTGGTTGGTCAGACGGGCGTGACTGCGGTCGATGTGGCCTTTCAACTCGGTGAGTTGCTTGTTCAACCGCTCCACTTCCGCCTCCACATCAATCAAATCATCCGCGGGCATAAACACGTTTCCGGCTTTGCTGACCAGTCCGGGAACCGCTCCCTCGGGTTTGTAGTCCGAATCGATGGTCACCCGGCCCCGCAGCAGGCGGTTAATGGAATCAAGTTCGGTGTGCAACAGTTCTCCCATTTCCGAACCGGCGGGACGGACCACATACTCCACCTCCTGCGAAGGTTTCAGGTTGTAATCCGCCCGCAACTGACGCGCCGCCCGGATCAGATCCCGTTTGGCATCCACATACACCATGTTCTCATCCGTCAGTTTCCACAGAGTCCGGGTTTCTTTGTCGAAGGGCTTCGGCCAGGCGGATTTCATCAGAAAATCACCATCGCCCCGATAGCCCATCGCCTCCCACAGTTCTTCGGTAATGAAGGGCATCAGCGGATGCAGGAGAGTGATCGCCGATTGGAAGGTGTGATGCATTACCGCCAGGGTATGCGCCTTGCGGGCTTCGTCGCCGCTGTTCAACGGCTCTTTGGCATATTCCACATACCAGTCACAAAAATCGTTCCGGATGAAACTGTGGAGTTCGTGCGAATAGTCATTGAAGCGGTAGTTCTCCAGATGCGCGTTCACCTTGCGGATGGTTTGATGCAGCCGGGTCAGCAAATGCCGGTCATCCGTGCTCAACATCTCCGGGTCAATGCTGCCAATGGATTCGCCCTGCATCTGCAGGAAACGTGCCGCGTTCCAGATTTTGGTGCAGTAATTCCGTCCCATCTCGAAATCGTTCTCCCCGATGCGCACATCCTGTCCGGTGGCGTTGAGGGTGATCAGACTGAACCGCAGGGAATCGGCGCTGAACTCGTCGATCACCGCCAGGGGATCAATGGAATTCCCCATGCTTTTGCTCTGTTTACGTCCCTCTTTATCGCGCACAACCCCATGCAGATACACCGTATCAAACGGAACTTCGTCCATAAACATCGTTCCCGCCATCACCATTCGGGCCACCCAGAAGAAAATGATATCGGGGGCGGTGACCAGGGTGGCGGAGGGATACCAGGTTTTCAGCGCATCGGTCTGTTCCGGCCAGCCGTGCACGGAGAACGGCCACAGCCAGGAGGAAAACCAGGTGTCCATCACATCCTCGTCCTGCCGGATATCGGCAGCTCCACTCGGGGAGGCGGTCGGGGTATCGCGCGAGGCCCACACCTCGCCGGTGCTGTCGCAATAATAAATCGGAATCCGGTGCCCCCACCACAACTGACGCGAAATGCACCAGTCCCGGATGTTGTCCATCCAGTTCATATACACTTTGTTCCAGCGTTCGGGCACGAATTTAACCTTGCCCTCTTCCACCGCCTGTTTGGCCTTTTTGGCCAACGGCTCCATTTTCACAAACCACTGCAGGGACAGACGAGGTTCAATAATGCATTTACTGCGGTAGCAATGTCCCACCTGATGCACATGCTCCTCGATTTTCTCCAGCAGCCCCTGCTCCTCCAGATCCTCCAGCAGTTTTTTGCGGCATTCAAACCGGTCCAGTCCCTCGTAGGGTCCGGCATTTTCGTTCATGGTCCCGTCCGGATTCATGACATTAATCGGAATCAGGCTGTGGCGATTTCCCAGGTCAAAATCGTTGGGATCGTGGGCCGGGGTGATTTTCACAATTCCGGTTCCGAATTCCGGATCCACATAATCATCCTCCACCACGGGCAGTTCACGGCCGATCACCGGCAGAATCACTTTTTTGTCCTTGAGGTCGTTATACCGATTGTCACGCGGATTCACCGCCACCGCCACGTCGCCCATCAGAGTCTCCGGCCGGGTGGTCGCCACCACGATGTAATCATCTTTACCGCCTCCCTCCACCGGATAGCGGATATGGTACAGGTTTCCTTTCACCTCCTCGTATTCCACCTCGTCGTCCGACAGCGCGGTCTGCAGGGCCGGGCTCCAATTGATGATGTAGTTTCCCTGATAAATCAGATCCCGCTCGTACAATTGAATGAACACTTCCTTCACCGCCTCGCTCAGCCCGTCGTCCATGGTGAAGCGCTCCCGCGACCAATCGCAGGAACAGCCCATACTGCGGAGCTGTTTAATGATGGTGTTGCCGTACTCCTCTTTCCACTGCCACACGCGATCCACAAAGGCTTCCCGCCCCATCTCCCTGCGGGTCCGCCCCTCCTCGCGCAGTTGACGCTCCACCACGCTCTGGGTGGCGATACCGGCGTGGTCCGTTCCCGGAATCCACACCGCGTTATATCCACACATCCGCTTCCAGCGGATGAGGATGTCCTGGATTGAATTGTTCAGCGCATGACCAATATGCAGCCTCCCCGTCACATTCGGAGGCGGGATCACGATGCTGTAGGGTTCACCTTCCGCATGAGGATCGGCGGCGAAGCACCCCGCCTCCTCCCAGCGGGCATACCATTTCGGTTCAACGGGTTTGGGATCGTAGTTCTTTTCCATAATAATGCCTCAGTTCTCCGCGGATTCTTCCAGAAACAATTTATACTCCACACTTTCCACCAGCGCCTCCCAGGAGGCGTCAATCAGGTTTTCGGACACCCCGATGGTGCTCCAGGTCCGGGTGCCATCGGTGGATTCAATCAACACCCGGGTCTGCGCCAGAGTGGAGCTTTCCGGATCGAGAATACGCACCCGGAAATCGGTCAGTTTCACTTCCGCAATAATGGGAAAAAAGCGTGACAAGGCCTTGCGCAGCGCCTTGTCCAGGGCCGCCACCGGTCCGTCCCCCTCCGCCACCGTGTATTCGGTTTCCCCGTCCACCAGAATTTTCACCGAAGCCTCGGCCCGATGATCCTCCTCGCCGGCGCGATATTCATTGATCACCCGGTAGCCCACCACTTCGAAGAAAGACCGGTGATTTTTGAGCACCTTCTGCACCAGCATGTAGAAGGAGGCGTCCGCGCCCTCGAATTCGTAGCCGTCTTTTTCCAGCCGCTCCAATTCCTTCAGCACGTCCCGAACTTCGGGAGAGGTTTTGTCCACCTGCACCCCCATCTCCAGTATTTTCATCAGCACATTGCTGGTTCCCGACAGTTCGGAAATCAGAATATGACGCCCGTTCCCCACCGATTCCGGCGGAATATGCTCAAAGCTGCCGGCCAGTTTCCGCACTCCGTCCACATGCATGCCCGCTTTGTGGGCGAAAGCGTGCTCCCCCACAAAGGGCGACTTGGGATTGGACCGCTGATTGGCGATTTCGTCGATACTTCGCGACAACTCGGTCAGGCGGGTCAACTGCAGATCCCCGGCGAAGCCTGCCCGCTGTTTGAAGCTCAGGTTGGCCATCACCGGCACCAGATCCGCGTTTCCGCAGCGCTCGCCGTAGCCGTTGATGGTGCCCTGAACATGTTCCGCACCCGCCCGCACCGCCTCCAGGCTGTTGGCCACCCCGCAGCCGCTGTCGTTGTGGGCGTGAATCCCCACCGGGAAATCCAGCGCGGCTTTCACCTCTTTGGTAATCCGGAACACCTCGTGCGGCATCACCCCGCCGTTGGTGTCGCACAGCACCAGCACCGACGCGCCGGCGTCACGGGCCGCCACCAACGTTGACATGGCATATTCGGGATCGTCCCGGTAGCCGTCAAAAAAGTGTTCCGCGTCGTAGACCACTTCGCGGTCATGCTGACACAGCCAGTCCACGGTGTCCCGGATCATAGCCAGATTTTCCTCACGGGTGGTCCGCAGCACCTGCTCCACATGTAGAATCCATGACTTGCCGAAGATGGTGCACACCGGAGTGTCCGCCTGAATCAGAGCCTTGCAGCCCGTATCATCCGACGGACTCATGTTCGCGCGGCGGGTACTGCCGAACGCCGCGATGCGGGCGTGCCGGAGTTCCAGGGCCTTCACATCCTCGAAGAAGGCCACATCCTTGGG
>JBBDRC010000206.1:0-4095 GCA_040905625.1 Kiritimatiellia bacterium | reverse complement strand
AGTGGTTCGTGGATGAGCAGGTCGAAGAGGAGGCCTCGGTCGGCGAAGCCCTTTCACTGGTTGAGCGCGCCCAGGATGACCCCCGCGCTCTGCTCTACCTCAACGACAAGTTCGGAGAGCGTCAAGAGGAATGAACGATCAGGAGACGGCTTTATTTATTGTATTTTCAGCTCTGTAATCCTCACCCTGTCCTGCATGTTCCATCGTCACATCTTCCATCCATCCCGCTCCACTCCACCCGAAAACAGACTCCATCGACAGATCCGGAAAGGCCGGAAAACCCGCACAAGATTCTCATGCCCACTGCCGACATCTTGCGCCCGATCGCAGGAGGGGGCACGCAGAAAACCACGTGAGGCTCGCAGAACCGGCCCACGTGAGATTCGCACGTGGCAAAAGAACGCGGGCTTCGCCAACTCAACAACCCAACCTCTAATACCCCGATCCGGCACCGGATATCTGCTCCACCGGATGCCAGGTGGTTTTGAGTTCCTGGGTGTCCATGATTAAATATGGATGCTGTGATTCGGGGTCCGTCCAATCGGTGCTGCGGAGGAAAAGCCGTTTGAGGTTTTCGGCGCACTGTTCACGCAGGGCGGCGGCGGTCCCGTCGCCGCACGCATCCACAATCAATGCGTGAACCCCCATGTGTCCGGCCAGGTGGGGGAGCAGTTCACCATGCATACCGGTCAGCAGATTCACCACACCTCCGGGCACATCCGAATCGTTGAGGACCTCCGACAAAAACACTGAGGAAAGCGGATAGGCTTCCGGAGCCACCACCACTGCGGTGTTTCCACCCGCAAGCACCGGCAGCAGATTCGAAAGCAGGCTCAGCAGGGCGGTGTCAGGTCCCGCCACCACCGCGACGATGCCCATGGGTTCGGGCAGGGTGAAGTTGAAGTGGGAGGAGGCCACGGGATTGACGGAGGAGAAAATCTGCGAATATTTATCGCACCAGCCCGCGAAATAGACGGTGCGGTCAATGCACAAATCCACTTCTTTGCGCGCCGCCGCACGGGTGATCCCCATCAACACCATTTCGTCCACCAGCAAGGGTGCCCGCTGTTCCAGCATTTCGGCCATCCGATACAAAATCTGACTGCGGTTGAACGCGCTCTTTCCGCTCCATCCAGGCAACGCTTTTCCCGCGGCGGTCACCGCGTTGCGAAAGTCTTTTCGTGAGGCGTGACACACATTAGCGATCAGTTCCCCTTTGGCATTTTTAAGTTTGAGATAACGCCCGCTTTCCGTGCGCACAAAGGCACCGCCAATGTAGAGCTTATAGGTTTTGAGCACCTCCACCCTCCCCGGTTTGGCTGAAGTGAGGGTGCCGGGCTTTGAAGCTGTTTTCGAGGCTGTTTTCTTTTTGGACGTGGATGCTGCCATGACGGGTGCCCTAGTTCAGGTTAAGATATGCGGATAATCCGTGCAGGCCGCCCTCGCGGCCATAGCCGCTTTCTTTATATCCGCCGAAAGGAGAGGCGGGATCGAATTTGTTGAAAGTGTTGGCCCACACCACGCCGGCCCGCATTTGCGAGGTGAGGTTGAAAATCTTGGCACCTTTGTCCGTCCAGACTCCCGCCGACAATCCATAGGGCGTGTTGTTGGCCTTGGTGATCACCTCCTCCACCGTACGGAAGCTCTGCACCGCCAGCACCGGTCCGAAAATTTCCTCCCGGGCAATGGCGTGGGAGGGGCTCACGTTCTCAAATAAACTCGGTTTGCACCAGTAGCCTTTTTTCGGCAGTTTGCAGGAACTCTGACAGAGCACCGCGCCCTCTTTTTGGCCCACCTCCAGATAGTGCTTCACCCGCTGCAGTTGCTCTTTGCTGTTGATCGCTCCGATATCGGTGTTTTTGTCCAGCGGGTCCCCCACAATCAGCGATTCAATCCGGTATTTCAATTTTTCCATCACCTCGTCGTACACCGATTCCTGCACAAACAGACGGGATCCGGCGCAGCAGACATGCCCCTGATTGAAGTAGATCCCGTTGATAATGCCCTCCACCGCCTGATCGATGGCCGCGTCGGCAAAGATGATATTCGCCGCTTTGCCGCCCAGCTCCAAGGTGATCTTTTTCGCGGTGCCGCTGACCGCACGCTGAATCCGTTTTCCCACATCGGTGCTGCCGGTGAAAGCGATTTTGTTGATGTCCGGGTGATTCACCAGCGCCGCGCCGGTGTCACCCGCGCCGGTGATGATATTCACCACACCCTCCGGCAATCCGGCCTCCTGAATCACCTCCGCCAGTTTCAGCGCGGTGAGCGGGGTGGTTTCGGCGGGCTTCAGCACCACAGTGTTTCCGGTGGCCAGGGCGGGAGCGATTTTCCAGGCGGCCATCAGCAGAGGAAAATTCCAGGGAATGATTTGTCCGGCCACACCCAGGGGGGACGGATTCCGGTTCGGAAACGCATAGGACAGCTTGTCCGCCCAGCCCGCGTAATAGAAAAAATGGTTGGCGGCCAGTGGCACATCCACATCGCGGGATTCGCGAATGGGCTTTCCGCCGTCCATCGATTCGATCACCGCGAATTCGCGCGCCCGCTCCTGAATGATCCGGGCGATGCGGAAAATATATTTGGCCCGGTCCGCCGCCGGCAGTCGGCTCCAGTGCCTGGTGTACGCCGTCCGGGCGGCTTTCACCGCCTTGTCCACATCCTCGGCGCCGGCCTCCGCCACCGAGGACAGAACCTTCTCGTTGGCGGGATTGATGGAGTCGAAGGTTTTCCCCGAGACAGACGGAACAAACGCCCCGTTAATAAACAGACCATAGGTCGATTTGATTTCAACATGATCCGAACTTTCCGGAGCGGGTGCGAGGTCCCAATTGGTTTTAGATGAGTTGGCCATAAGTTACGCGATGCTGAAGTAGTCTGCGGATTGATAAAAGCCGGTGTGCTGCTTCATAAGCTGCATCAGCACATCGTTTGCGAGGCTGCTGGCCCCGAAGCGAAACCAGTGCTTGTCCAGCCAGTCGTCGCCCAGGGTTTCCTTGACCAGCATCAGATAATGCAGCGCCAGTTTGGAATTCGAGATCCCCCCGGCGGGTTTCATACCCACCATTTTCCCGGTGGCGCGATGAAAGTCGCGGATGGCCTGCAGCATCACCAGCGTCACCGGCAGGGTGGCGGCCGGTTGAATTTTTCCGGTGGAGGTTTTAATAAAATCGGCACCCGCATGCATGGCGATGTCGCTGGCGCGGCGCACGGTGTCGTAGGTGTCCAGTTCCCCGGTTTCGAGAATCACTTTCAGCCGGACTTTGCCGCAGACATCCTTGACCGCCGCGATCTCGTCGAACACGAAATCATACTCTCCTGAAAGCATTTTCCCGCGGGAGATCACCATATCGATCTCGTCCGCGCCCGCCTCCACCGCCATGCGGGTGTCGGCCAGTTTAATGTCCGGGGCGCTCTGCCCCGACGGAAAGGCGGTGGCCACCGAGGCCACATTGATTGCACTTTTCCCCAGCGCGGCCCGCGCCACAGCCACCATGCCCGGATACACGCAGACCGCCGCCACCGAGGGCAGCCCAGGCAGGGCGTCATGCAGATGCAAAGCTTTGTGGCACAAC
Source organism: Kiritimatiellia bacterium (assembly GCA_040905625.1). GTDB lineage: Bacteria > Verrucomicrobiota > Kiritimatiellia > SS1-B-03-39 > UBA6053 > UBA6053. The sequence goes on along the minus strand of JBBDRC010000206.1, from coordinate 520 downwards.
TGCCGCACTTTGCCCGGAGTGTCCTGCCCCTCCAGAGTGGTGAGATCAATCATGCTCAACACCATTTTCAGCCCCTGCACCTTGGCCTCGTTTTTGATGCTCCGGGTTTGAATGCGCTGTGCCCGCTCTTCAACGCCCACCTGATCGACGCGGGGACTCATCCGAAAGTCGGGTCGGGCATGTTTAGGTGCTGGAGTGGCAGACATACCTGAAAGTTCCACAGACGGCGCAAATATACAAGCGTTTCGACAGGGAATTTTCGGGGGAGGGGGGAAGTCAGAATTCAGAGGGGAGAGGTCAGAGGTCACGGGGTCAGGGGTCAAACCTCCTAATCGTAATCGTGCTCGTAATCCTAATCGATGTGCTTTTTTCGATTACGATTACGATTAAGAGCAGGATTACGATTAAGAGTACGACTTGTGCGCTATTGGCCCATGACAATTGCCCACCAAAGACCCGCTTGGGGAAAAGAGACCCCAGGCGGGTATTGCACTGTGCGGGTTTGTTCACTATAGACCGG
>JBBDRC010000205.1:0-24356 GCA_040905625.1 Kiritimatiellia bacterium | reverse complement strand
TATATCTCGCCCAATAAAAAACGGCAATGGTGGAGAACATCATGGTCATGATGTCGTTGTTCACCCCGGCAGACAAATGGGTAAACATCGGAATAAAGGAAATCAGCGCCATGGCACCGAAACTGATGGAAACACGGCGGGTGAGCAGCAGCATCAGACGGTATACAAAAAGCAAGGTCAGACACCCGGCAACAGAGGCAACCAAACGGGGTATTCTGAAAAGCAGATCCCGGTGATCCGTAATCAGGGTGCCTGCTTTCCACATGAGGGAGGTAAACAGATAATATACCGGAGGATGTTGTGAAATCGTGTTGTTCAGCTCGGGAGCGAAATTGCCCTCCTGAACAGTTTCCATGATATACCAATCGATAATGGACTCACCCATAACGGGCAGCTTGTGCGTGGCCGCCAATTCGATGGTGTATGCAAGATGCCCGGTTTCATCGGGAATATCCCACATCGGCGTCACCCATAATGCCAGGATCACGGTTTTGATGAAAAAAAGTAAAATAAAAAGCGAGACCCCCAGCGCGGGGCTTGGTTTAGTCATGATGGGTGCCTGTTCTCCTGAAAGAAAAGGTTCACCTATTTAGTCGACAGAAGGAGGTCAAATGCTTTCACGAATTTTTACAGACGATTTTCGTCATCCTCCCGGAGGTGCCGGTTGAAGGAGCCGGTCAGCAACGTTCCCGCGCAGATCAGGAGCCCCAGCCATTGGAGCCGGTGGCCGGGGGATGCGGGGGACACACCGATTTCGATTTCGTGCTGTCCGCGGGGGAGGAGCAGTCCGGTGAACAGGTGATCGGTGCGGAGGAGGGGGTGTGGGGTGCCGTTGACATTGGCTTGCAAATTGGAGTGATGGCGGTCGGCGATGCGGAGAAAAGCCCGGGGCGATTTCACCTCCACTTTGAGCAGAAAGCCCTGGTGATCCTGCAGGACCCCCACAATTTCACCGGGAGAGCCCGGGTGTGCCTCAGGTTGGATGTCTGCCTGAACATGCGCGATTTGCAGAGGCGCTTCACCTGCGACCACTGACTCCAGATAGGTTTCCGAAGTTGTGGGTGCCCAGGCGGACAGCAATGTGAATCGTTCGGAGGGGAGACGCAGTTCCATCACCACATGCTGTCCCTGTGCGCGGGGGAGTATTCGCAATCCGCCCCGGGAGCCCTCCGCCAACTCATAGCTGTAGACTTCCGGCAGCAGTCGGGCCAGATGCGGATTGCGGTGAATGTGGTTTTGCATTTCCCGGGAGGCCAGCACGTATTTGACGGCGAATTCCTGCCACATCCGTAATCGGTCCTGTCCGATGGCCTCGAAATAGGCCTGAACCTCTTTGTGCAGCCGGGGGGACGCGGTGGTGTCGGCAAAGGGAATGTGGTGGGCGGGAAAGAGATGGGTGAGATAAAAATTGTACAATCCCGATTGGTCCAGCACCGCCACCCGGTCGGATCCGAGATCCTGTTTGATGAAATCCGCCAGGGCATTGGATTTTACAAATCGGGTGTCGGCGGGTTTCAGGTAGTGTCGTCCCAACCACAGACCGTCGAGTGCGAGCAGTCCCACCAGTGCGAAGGGAACCCACCCTCGAAAGACGGGGCGGAGGGACAGCAGAATCAGCCCCCCGCCGGCGGTGGCGAAGAGGCCGAGATGAAGCAGGCTCCGCTGCCGGTTGCGCAGCAGGTCCGCCGCCTGGCTCTCCCACATGCCGCCGGCGAATTGTGCAAGTTGACCGGGTGCCGAGGGGGTGGTGAGCATGCTGCCCGCCACCGCAATCAGGGAGAGGACCATCAGACTCAGTCCCGCCGCTTTGCGGAGCCGGGGGGAGAGGTCTTCACTCAAAAGCGTTTGCAGTCCATAGGCGGACAGGATGCCCGCAGTGAGTTGAAACACCTGCAGGAATTTATTGGGATTGCGGATGGAGGACACCAGGGGGAGTTGATAAAAGAGCCGGTAGATGGCCGTATAGTCTCCGCAACTGAGGAGAAAACTCAGTATCAGGGCGGCAGTCCAAAACAGTCGTTGTTCTTTTCGGGCCCCCATCCAGGCGATCACACAGAGGGCGAGCGGGAGGATGCCGAGGTACTGACTTTCCTGTTTGTAATTCGAAAACCCCTGTTGCCGGTGTGTCCACCCGGGCGACCGGCCCATTTCGCCGTGGTAGGGGACCTTCTCATGAAAAGACATCCACCCCCAATATCCGGGAGCAATGAGATCCAGGGATTCCCTCGGCGGCCAGCTCCATTGGGTGGCGAACTCCCATTTTTCCTCGTTGCTTCCCTCCTGCAGAACCGCCACGTTCTCGACCTGGGTTTCCATGGAGGTTTGAAAGGACTCCCACACAAAGAGGGCGGCAACCGCCAGCATGGGGATGCCGAGCCGGAGGGCGGATGTGAGGCGTCTGGGCATCCGGCATACAAAATACGCGCCCAACAGAAATCCGAAAAACAGGGCCAGATCGGCCTGATGCATGAACATCCACCCCAGCGAGCCTCCGGCAAGCACGGACCAGCGGACGGAGCGTTTTTGCAGGCAGTGTTCCAGGCAATAGAGGGTGGCGGATGCAAAAAGCAGCACCCCGTACTTTTCCAGGTGGCCCGGATAGATCAGGGTGAGATTGCTTCCCAGCCAGAATGCGGTCAGCGCTCCGAACAGGCAGGGAAGCCAATCAAATCCCCGCAGGCGCAGAAAACCAATCAGAAAGACGGAAGCTGAAAACAGGTTGATTCCGTAAATCCAATCCATATAAACATCCACCGGAAGCAGGGACAGGGTCAGATTGGTCCAGGTGGGCGGCATATGCCCGGCCCGGCCCAGCAGGGGGAAGCCCCGCTGAAAACCGGAAATCATCGATCCGGGCAGTTCCGCTTTGTACATGGACATCAGCCCGTAATTGTAGTCGGCGGAGTGAATCACCTGATCCGCCGGCCAGACCACCCGGAACATCAGCAGGGTGTAGAGGATCAGAAATCCGGCCGTGAGCAGGGCGGGGGAACGGAATCGGGACGGAGTTGACATGCGTTTCTCCTAGACCTTGGGGCCGGAAAGGTCAATGGTGTGTGTTCATGACCTTGCGCACCGCTCCCATTGCCCTGTTTGTGTTCCGTCGTCCCCGGCATACCCGGCGGACGCTGGAGGCGCTGGCTCGAAATAAAATGGCGGACACATCCCGGTTGATTGTGTTCTGTGACGGCCCGCGGAGTGAAAAAGATGAATCGAACGTTCGCGAGGTTCGGCAGATGGTGCGCACGGTTTCCGGATTCGCCGGGGTGGAGGTGGTCGAACGTTCCCGCAATTTCGGTCTGGCCCGATCGATCCGGGAAGGCGTTGACGCGGTGTTGTCCCGGTGGGACCGGGTGATCGTGTTGGAGGACGACCTGCTCGTCCATCCCGCGTTTCTGACCTATATGAACGGGGCATTGAACGCCTATGCGGAGGATGCGCGCATTCTGTCAGTGAGTGCGTACATGCCGCCCCGCTGGAGGGTGCGCCGCCCGCCGGATCTGAGGGAGGATGTGTGGTTGTCCGTGCGGAATCTGTCGTTTGGCTGGGGAACCTGGAGAAACAAATGGCAAAGCGTGGACTGGGAACAGGCGCGGAAAGACGATTTTACGAAGCGGCCGGATCTGCAACAGGGCTTTGCGCAAGGGGGGGGGGATTTGCCGGGAATGTTGCGGGATCAGTTAAATGGAAAACTGGATTCCTGGGCGGTGCCGTTCTCCTACGCGCATTATCGAAGCGGACGCGGGTCTGTCCTGCCGGTGGACAGTTATGTGAAGCCCATTGGATTTGACGGCAGCGGGGTACACTGCGGACCCAATCCACTGCGCTGGTTTGAGACGACCCGCCGGGCCGGATTACACCCGGAGTTTCCTCCGGACTTGAGAGTTCATGCGATTATGCAGTGGAATTTCAGGCGGTTTTTCGGGAGATAATATTGTGAGAATGAAATGTGAAGGTCCGGTACCCATGATGCGCCGCGCATACGAAGTCCCCAAAGTCCGACAGACTGCTTGCCAAGCGGGTGTGGTTGCGATAGTGGAAACTTTCACTTTTCACCAAGGAGAACCGAATGATTGAAAATATTCACATGGATTTAAAAGAATGGCGCGACAAATTGGAAGAAATGCGGGGGTATCTTTGACGTCGCCGCCAAGAAACAACGACTGAAAGAGCTGGATGAGGCGGCGGCATCTCCTGAATTCTGGAATGATCAGAACGCGGCCCAGACCGTGATCGCCGAGGCGAATGCCCTGCGGGCAATCCTCGAACCGTTCGACGAGATGATGGCGCGTCTGGAAGATTGCGAGGTGATGCTGGAACTTCTCGATATGGAGGAGGACGAGGAGCAGATCGCACAGGGGGATAAGGAGTTGAGTTCGCAATTAAAGGCACTGCGGAAGAACTTCGACAAGGTCGAACTGAAGTCGCTGCTGGGCGGAAAATTCGATGCAAACAACTGCTATCTCACTATCAATGCGGGTGCGGGCGGAACGGAGTCCTGTGATTGGGCCTCGATGCTGTTTCGTCAATACCACCGCTTTGTGGAGCGCGAGGGATTCAAAATGCAGGTGCTGGATTCCCAGGAAGGGGAGGAGGCGGGCATTAAGAGCGTTTCGATGCTGATTGAGGGTCCGTATGCTTATGGACTGATGAAATCGGAGCGGGGGGTGCATCGTCTGGTGCGGATTTCACCCTTTGATTCGGCATCGCGCCGTCACACTTCGTTTACGGCGGTGGATGTGGTGGCGGAGATTGATCAGACGGTCGAGGTGGAGATTCTGGACGCGGATCTGCGCATTGACACCTTCCGGGCCAGCGGCGCGGGCGGTCAGCATGTGAACACCACGGACTCGGCGGTGCGGATGACGCACAAACCCTCCGGGATTGTGGTGCAGTGTCAGTCCGAGCGCAGTCAACACGCCAACCGTGACAAAGCAATCAAAATGCTGCAGGCGAAACTCTACGAATGGGAGATGGATAAAAAGCGTAAAGAAGTGGAAAAATTTTACGATCCCAAGGGTTCCATAGCCTGGGGCAGTCAGATTCGCTCCTATGTGCTTCAACCCTACACCATGGTGAAGGATCATCGAACCAACCTGGACATCGGCAATGCGCAGGGGGTATTGGATGGAGACCTGATGCCGTTTATGGAAGCCTTTTTGAAACAAAACCGCCCCAAGGACGTGTGAACATTCTGGAAAACATCCTGACGGACAAGCGCCGCGAGATCGCGGGGCGGATAAAAGTCTGTTCTCTGGAGGAAATGAGGGAGCGGGGTGAATCCGCTCCGGTCCCGCGCGGGTTTGCCGATGCGCTGCGGTCTGTGCCAATGGGATTGATTGCGGAAGTGAAGCACCGCAGTCCCAGTGCCGGGGTGATCCGGGATCCGTTTGTACCGTCCGACATCGCCCGCGCGTATGAACGGGCGGGAGCGCAGGCGGTGTCGGTGCTGATGGATGAACCGTACTTCGGAGGCGGGGAATCCCACTTCCGGGAAGTGCGGGCGGCGGTGCGACTGCCAATGCTGTACAAGGAATTCGTGGTGGAGGCCTGGCAGGTGTGGCACGCGAGGGCGCTTGGCGCCTCCGCGGTGTTGCTGATTGCGGCGGCGCTCGGGGATGATGAGATAAGGCGCCTGATGCGGGTGTCCGCGGAGGCGCATCTGGAGGTGTTGCTGGAGGTGCATGACGCCGCCGAGATGGATCGGGCGCTGGCCCTGAACGCGAACCTGATCGGCATTAATAATCGGAATCTGAAAACCTTCGAAACCCGTCTGGAGCACACTCTGGATCTGATGCCGACGGTGCCGGAATCGGTGACGGTGATCAGCGAAAGCGGTATCCGGGGTCCGGAGGATGTGGTCCGGCTGCGGTCCGCCGGGGTCGCGGGGGTGTTGGTGGGGGAACATCTGCTCCGGCAGAAGGATGTGGAGTCGGCGGTCCGGGAGCTGATGGGAAAATGAGCGTATTCATCAAATTTTGCGGACTGGCCCGGGAAGAGGATGTCCACATTGCCGTTCAGGCGGGCGCGGATGCCCTGGGCTTCAATTTCTGGCCCAAAAGTCCCCGTGCTGTTTCTGTGGATCACGTGGCGGCGTGGTCGCGACACGTGCCCCCGGGGGTGAAGAAAGTCGGAGTTTTCGTAAACCAGGGCGTGGAGGAAGTGCAGCGCATTTTCGATGCCGCCGGACTCAACATCGCCCAGTTGCATGGAGAGGAAAACGCCGATTTTATCCGCCGGCTGGATCGTCCGGCATGGAAAGCTGTTCATTTGGACCGGTGTCCGGAAGGAATTGAGGAGTATCCGGTGGAGGCGCTGCTGATCGACAGCGGAACCGTGGAGATGCCGGGGGGCACCGGTAAACGGGTGGATACCGCACGGGCCGCTGAATTCGTACGCGGTTCGACGCACCGGGTGATCCTGGCCGGGGGACTGCGTCCTGAAAATGTGGCCGAAGCGGTTCGGGAAGTCCGCCCCCATGGAGTGGATGTCAGTTCAGGCATCGAGATCCGCCCCGGAGTGAAAGATGCGAAGGCTATGCGGCGTTTTGTGGAGGCGGCACGGAAAAGTTCCTCAATTCAATTTGAACGATAGTTTGGCTGACCCTGCTCCCCTGACTCTTATTAAATTAAATTGATCAATCCCGGCTTTCCCGCTAAGGGTTCGGCATGACCATGAAACCGCTTGCTGAACAACTTGAGATATTGACCGCCCGAACTGTGGATCTGCACAGCCGGGAGGAACTGGAGAAGAAAATCCGGAGAGCCCTCGATTCCGGAACGCCGCTGCGCATTAAATACGGGGCGGACCCTTCGGCTCCGGATATTCATCTGGGTCACAGTGTGGGCCTGCGCAAGTTGCGGGAGTTTCAGGACTGCGGGCACACCGTGGTGTTTATCATTGGGGATTTCACCGGCATGATCGGGGATCCCAGCGGCAAATCCAAAACCCGCAAGTCTCTGACCCGCGAGCAGGTGATGGAGAATGCGGTCTCCTACCAGGAACAGGTGTTCAAGGTGTTGGACCGCGGTAAAACGGAAATGCGCTTCAACGGCGAATGGTTTCATCCCATGACCTTTGAGGAGGTGATCAAGCTCAGCGCCAAAGTGACGGTGGCGCAGATGCTGCAGCGGGATGATTTCGCGAAGCGCTACGCCGCGAATCAGCCGATCTCGCTGGTGGAGTTTTTGTATCCGCTGGTGCAGGGCCACGATTCGGTGATGGTGGAGGCGGATGTGGAACTGGGCGGCACGGATCAGTTGTTTAACTTGCTGTTGGGCCGCGAACTGCAGCAAGAGGCCGGTCAGGAACCGCAGGTGGTGATGACCCTGCCGCTGCTGGAGGGCCTGGACGGGGTGCAGAAAATGTCCAAGAGTCTGAATAATTACGTGGGGATTTCAGAGGCACCGAATGAGATGTTCGGGAAACTGATGTCGGTGAGCGATGAGTTGATGTGGCGGTATTTTTCGCTGGTGCTGGGAATGCCGGATCCGGAAGTGGCGGCCCTGAAGGCGGCGGTTGAAAGCGGGGATCGCAACCCGCGTCAGGTGAAAGACGACCTGGCCCGCGAGATTATCACCCGTTTTCATGACGCGGACGCGGCCAAGGCGGCCTCGGAGGAATTCGCCCGGGTCTTCTCCAAAGGTGCGCTGCCGGAGGACACCCCGGACTTTCATGTGGAGGCGGAAACCGCCCTGCTGGATCTGCTTGCGGACCGGGGGCTGGTGGACAGTAAGGGGGAGGGACGTCGTTTGATCAAGCAGAACGCGGTCAAACTCAATGACGAGGCGGTAACCGATCCGCACTTCACCCTGCCCGCCGGGCAGACCGGGGTTCTGAAAGTGGGCAAACGTCGTTTTCTGAAACTGGTGTGACTTTTTTTGACCATCAGGAAGAGGCCAAGCGACGCAGCCGACGGGCGCTGTTCGGCTTCATGCTCACAGTGATGTTGACCGTGGTGGCGGTGAGTCTGTTCGGCGGCTATGCGGGGATGATGTTGGTGGAGTCGGACGGAAATGCAAGCGGTGAAAGCTTTTGGCCACTGGCACGAATTTCGGGATTTATCTGTTTGGGAATTATTTTTATCTCCTGGGCCTGGCGGGCTTCGGCGCTTTCGGCGGGTCCGGATGCGGTCATGCGGTCGATGGGCGGCACCCGGCTGGCACCGGACAGTGAGGATCCCGACGAGCGGCGGTTGCTGAACCTGGTGGAGGAGATGTCGATCGCCAGCGGGGTGCCGGTGCCGGACACCTATTTACTGGAATCGGGAGCCGTCAATGCCTGTGCGGTGGGAATGAAGGTGGACAAGGCCGCAGTGGCGGTGACCCGGGGGGCGGTACAAAAACTGTCCCGGGATGAACTGCAGGGGGTGGTGGCGCACGAGTTCAGTCATATCCTGCACGGTGACATGTCCCTGAACACACATATGATCGCCTGGCTGGCGGGTCTGTTCACCATCAGCGAAATCGGACGCTTCGTGATGAATTTCGCGGCCATGACCTCCTCCACCCGCGGGTTTCGGTCCCGCGGCAGCCGGGACGAGGGCGGGGGACGGATTGTGTTGTTGTTGATCGGCGGAGGGATTTGGTGCCTGGGCTCCATCGGTATTTTCTTCGGCAAGCTGCTGCAGTCCGCCGTGAGCCGTCAACGGGAGTTTCTGGCGGACGCCTCGGCAATTCAATACACCCGAAATCCGGATGGATTGGGAAACGCGCTGCGCAAGCTGGGAAAAAACAGTCTGCGGGGGCGCATGCTGCGGCCGAATACGGATTGTGCCCATATGATGTTCGCGAATTTGCGTTCACGTAATTTTGTCAATCTGTTCGCCACTCATCCCCCCCTGGATCACCGCATCAGGCGGGTGCTGCCCCACTGGGATGGAAACTATTTGCAGGTGGTGGATGTGGACGTTTCAGAACCTCCCCCTTTGCCGGACAAGGGTCGGGCATCCGGCGCACATTCCCTACATCAGGTTCTGCCCGCGTTTACCGTGTTATTGAATCAACAGGGATGGCCGGACACGGTGCGGTTACAGGCAGTGGAGGCGTGGAAGGCGGGATTGGCGCCGGAACTGGTGGAGGCCGCCCGGGATCCGCTGCGTGCCCGGCAGGTGGTGTTTGCGTTGTTGTTGGTTCGACGGGATGACCGGGAGAATCAGGTCCTTACGCGGGAAGAGTCGGCGGAGTGTGTGCGGGAGGTGGAGGCCTTGTTAAACGCTCAGGAGATCCGGGATGAGGATCGGCTTGGTTTGCTGGATTTATGCCTGCCGGCGCTGAGACGGTTGGATCCGGATCAACAGGCGGCTTTTATGGATACGGTGGGGGCGCTGAGTGGAGCGGATGAGCGGATGGATTTGTTCGAGTACTGCCTGGGTAAAATTCTGGCACACAATTTCGAGTCCCGGAACGGCAACCCCGGCTACGGCCGAATGCGGGTTCATATTCCGAAACTCGAACGGGAAATCAACGTGATTCTGAGTCTGCTGAGCCGATTGGGTGCGGAGACGGAGGCGGATGCGGAGCGGTCGTTTCAAAAAGCCCGGGAGTGGATGTTGGGATACACCGGGAATGTGGATTTGCGGCTGCTCTCCTCCGGTGAATGCGGTCTGGACGCATTGGACGCAGCCTGCGATAAACTTCCGGGCCTGGCTCCTCAGTTCCAAGAGCGACTGTTGCTGGCCGGGCTGGCGGCGATCGCGGCTGACGACGATTTGCAGCCTTTGGAGTTACAGGCCTACCGTGCTCTGGCCGCCGCCCTGCATATTCCGGTTCCTCCGGGTCTGGGAATTGCCTGATGCCCGCGGCGGTTTATTTTTCAAATCGGTGAGCGCCGATCGGGACGATAACGGATACAATAGATCCATCGGTGAGCGGGGCCTGCACGGTGATATTGGCTCCGTAGGCACCCCCGGGTTTACTGAAATAAAAGTGGGGGCGGCCTCCGTTGTGATGTTCGTGACGCAAAGGCGCGGACTCACTGCCGAAGGAACCGGAGATGGTTGCAACTCCCTCTGTGCGTCCGCGAGTTCCGGGGGGAAGTAATACAACCAATGCACCTGTGCTTTCAGCTACGGGTTTCCAGAGAAATCCAGGAAGCTCTGCTTCTGATAAAGAGGGCCGTGAGGTTGAGCCAGAAACCAGTTCGCAGCCAGTAAAAGACAACAGGCTGAACGTCGTAAGCAGGACGAGAGAGAATTTTTTCATATTGATATGTTTGGATTATGTGAATTAACGGGAATAACGTTGTGATCCGTTCGGGACCACGATCGAGAAAACGCTGCCGTCCGTGAGGGGGGCTTGTACGGTGATATTTGACCCGTAGGCGGAACCGGGTTTGCTGAAATAGAAATGGGGCCGGCCTCCATTGTGGTGCTCATGCCGCATGGATGCGGACTCGGTGCCGAATGAGCCGGAGATTGTCGCAACACCCTGGGTGCGTCCGCGGGTGGAGGGCGGAAGTAACACCACTAAGTTTCCGGTACTTTCACTGTCGGGTTTCCACAAAAATCCGGATTGGCTGACGGATCCGCTTTGGCCATTTCCGGATTGGGCAGGCGGGGGAGTTGTGTCTGTCTGAGTTGGTGGGGTCTCCGCCGCATCGGTGTTCTGCTCTGCGGGTACGGTGTTACCGTACTGATCCAACAAATCGGCTCCCGTGCTGCTGCTGAGATCGCATCCGGTAAGAGCAAATAAAATGAGAAATAGTGAGAGTATTTTCATAGCGGGACTCCAGGTTACTCTACTTTTAGTTATTTTAATCTTAATTCAAGTCTATTCTCGGATAAATTGATAGAGGTCACAAGTCAATGGTCACGGGTCAATGGTCACGGGTCAATGGTCACGGGTCATTGGTCAATGGTCAATGGTCATTGGTGATTGGTCACGGGTGATTGGTCAATGGTCACAAGTCAATGGTCACTGGTTAACAGGGGGGCTCTGATGAGGGGCGCTTTTTAAACTTCAGTCTGGGGACGATGCGCTCGAATATCCGGGTGTCGCGCAGAAAGGTCCATCCCCGAAGGGGTCCCAGAGTGAGGAAGCCCCAAAGCGTTCGCCAGGGAACTCCCTTTTGACGATGTGACCAGTTGGCAAGGGTAAGAGTGAGGTCCTCATTGACAAGGGCGGCTTTTTGTCGGGGGTGCTTTCCACCGCAGAGTTCCTCCACCCGCTTTCGAATCTCCGCGAATTGAAAACGTAAATCCGCCTCATGGGTGCTGCGGGTGGCGGTTTGGGAGTCGGGATGAATGCGGAAGCGGGCCAGAGGGGCGGGAAGGCAGAGACTGTGTTCGGCGGCGGCAACAAGCCGCAGCCACAGATCCCAATCGGCCAGGAACCAGAGATCTTCGCGCAGTGGTCCTGTTTTCTTCAGCAAACCGCGCCGGAAACAGGGGGCGGGAATGGACAGAGTGTTTTGAATGGCGAGGCGGGGGAGGGCCTCGGAGGGCGTCAGGGGACGATGTGCGGGCCAGGCGGGGGACCAGCGTCCGAGAAGTTCACTGTCGGGACTGATCATGAAAACGGGATGGCAGAAAAAGTCGACCTGGGGGTGCTCCGTGATGGCCCGCCAAAGGTGTTGAAGGCGTCGGGGTTCCCAGAGATCGTCCTGATGCAGGAAGCAGACCCAGTCACCGCAGGCGGTATCCAGTCCGGCATTGGTGGCGGCCATCCAGTTGGACCCGCCCTTCCGGGTCAGGATGCGCATGGGGAGTTGATGCCGCCATTTCTCCAGAAGTTCCGGACTGCGGTCGCTGGATCCGTCCTCCACCGCGATGAGTTCCAGTTGGCTCAGATCGAATCCGATCTGGTTAGCGATGCTGGAAAGGGCCTGATCCAGATAGCGTTCTCCCTGATGGACGGGGAGGATCACCGAAAACCGGATAGGCGGGGACGCGGACATGGGGGACTTAATGGGGACTCAATGAAGACTCTATGGGGACTCAGCGTTTCCGCATGCCCAGAATGCTGATAAAGAAGCCTGAAAAGACGGTTTGAATGCTGATGGTGGTCAGGGTGAATCCGGGGATGACCAGGCGCATGGTCCGACTGTACTCCAGATTGCCGAATCCGCTTTCCGTCCATTGAACAACCGCGAGTGCCAGCAGGCTGACGCCGATCAAAAGCACGGCAAGACCCGCGAGGACACCGCGTTCGAGGGTGAGCACCGAACAGAAGCGGGTAAAGCGGGGATCCGGGGGCAGCAGATGTTGGGAAAGGGCGAAAATTTTGGTGAAAATGGAGAACAGGATGGCCTGATATCCCAGAATGATTGCCAGGGTCGCGAACAGCAGGGTGTGGGCGTCGAGCGTGGTGCTGCCCAAACTGATATGGGCGAACACCAACAGATAACAAATCAGGCCGATGCCGATAAGCAGAATGCCGGGAATCAAAAACAGCACCGTTGGGCTGCTCATCAGGAAAAAGCGCAGGGTGCGCCAGCCGTCATGCCAGGTTTTGAGATGAGGAGTGTTGGTGGTGCGTCCGTCGGGATGCAGGGTGATGGGAACTTCGTGGATTTTGGATTTATAGAGGCTGGCTTTGATGATCATCTCGGTGGCGAATTCCATGCCCGTGCAGTGAAGGTCCAGCTTGTCGTACAGTTCACGGGTAAACGCGCGCATTCCGCAATAGACATCGTGAATGGGGGCACCGAACCAACTGCGGGCGAGCTGGGAAAACAGGGGGTTCCCCAGCCAGCGGTGCAGAGAAGGCATGGCACCGGGTTTTACTTCTCCGCCGCCCCGGGGGAGGCGGCAACCCTGCACCAGTTCATAGCCCTGTTGAAGTGCATCATAAAAAACGGGAATTTCGAGAAAATCATAACTGTCGTCGGCATCCGCCATCAGAATCCATTTCCCTTCGGCCGCTTCGATCCCCCCCATGAGTGCGCATCCATAGCCCTTTTCCTTCACATGCACAATATGGGCGCCGGCGGTTTCAGCAATGGTCAGAGAGCGGTCGGTGCTGCCGTTGTCCGCCACGATCACCTCGCCCCGTATCCCGTGTTCCCGCATGGCCCGGAAGGCTTTCTCCAGGCAGATGCCCAGGGTGGATTCCTCATTCAGACAGGGAATAACCACGCTGAAGTCGATGAAAGGTTCGGGGGAACCGGATAAGTGGGTTTCATTGGATGGCATTCAATTTGAATGTCAGTTCGGGAAAAAATAGCAAGAGTTCCAATTGAAAATTTCGGGAGGGGCGGGGCGCTCAGCGCTGATGGAAGAACACTGAGAAGGACTCTAGCACCTGAATGCGGCAGAGGGGGTCTTCGAGGACGCGGGAGGTGTCGCGGAGGGCCCGCACCACGGAGTCGCGGATGGAGGCGGGCACACAGATGACTCCGCGCTCCCTGGCACCGACACCGCCCTCCAGGTCGCTGGCGCTGAGACAGCGGACGCGCCCGGTGGTGGCGCCGCCGGCACCGGCATTCATCGCGGCGAGCACGAAGTCATCCGCTTTGCCTTCGGAACAGACCAGGGTGATTTCGGAGTAGCTGCGTTTGGTGACAAAGCGGGCGTCCCGCTTGCTTTCTTCAAGGTCGGCAAAGCGTTTTCGCCAACCGGTGCCGTGTTTGATTTCGTCCATGGCGGCAATCAATTGCTCCATGCTCGCGGCGTGTTCCTGTCGACCGATCCGCAGCAGAGGATCGACGATTCCGGCGGAAACCGGGGTCTGATAGAGAAAGCCGCCGCCGGGACGGTCCATGCGGGCGTCTTCGATGAGCAGGCGTTGAATGCCCGCCGCATCCTGGGCGGGAACCATGAGCTGCACCATTTCCTTTTCCGGGGGAATGGTGATGCGCAGGAGTCCGAGCTGGTCGCGCAGTCCGGTTCCGAATCCGCGGGTGACGATCGGAACGCAGGCGCCCAGCCGCAGCGCGCTTTCGGTCAGGCGTTCGCCACCCCCCGCTTTGGAGAGAATACCGTTGATCAAAGTGAAATCGCGAAAGGCGGTGGATTCCTGTGCGGGCGCCTGCAGGATGACCGGGGGTTCCAGTTGACTGTATTCGGTGATGTTCTGGGCGTAGACAGCCCCGCGTCCGGGAGTGTGGAGTTCCAGCGCCCGGGTCAGAATTTCGATCACCTGCAGGGCTGAATCGCGGGGAACGGTGGTGCGGAACAGTTCCATGGGGCTGTTTTCAAGTTCCACCTGTTGTCCCGGCAGCACCCAGGCGCGGGGGCGAATCCGCTGGCGGACCGAGCGGGCGTTTTCCACCAGCACCGTGTGGGATCCGAGGCTGACCAAACATTCGGTGACCTGGGTGCCCAGCCGGGGGTGCACCGCGCAGGTGATACGGGTCACGTCATTCGAGGCGGTCGGTTCGTCACTCATCGTCATCCTCCAGATCCGCTTCGCGGATACGTTTTTGTTGACGCGATCGCACCACCCGTCCGAAAATCAGCACAGTGACAATTGGATAGGCGGAGGCCATGGCCAGCACCCCGAAGCCGTCGGACACGTTGAGTTCACCGCCGACTCCCAGGCCCATCGCCAGCACCAGCGGAACGGTGATGCCTCCGGTGGTTACCCCGCCGCAGTCCCAGGCGATGCCCGCGAAATCCTCTTCGCTGAAATAGGTCAGGGGCAACAGGATCAGGTAGGGGGGCAGCAACAACCAGATGGTGGGAATGTCATAGAGAAGTCGGGCCACCCCGGCCATGAGGCCCAGGCCGACTCCCAGCGACACGGCGCGGACCACGCTGCTGCTGCGAATGGTGCCCACACTTAATTCCTCCACCGTGCGCCCCAGAGCGCTCAGGGCCGGCTCGGCCAGGGTGGACCCGTAGCCCAGGCCGAAGGCGAACATAAACACCAGCCCGATTCCGGCAATGGTCAGCTCGGGTCCGAAGAGGGGTTTGCTTTCCAGAATGTGCTCGTAACTGGCTGACCCGGCATCGTATTGTCGGGGATCAAAAGGTTCGACCCGCGGGGTGCCGCTTTTATCTGTGAGATAGAAGAATTGTGTCGGGGCGCTCTCGGTGGAAAAGGAGGTCCACATGTCCTTGGGATGGAAGGGTTTTATGGTGACGCGTCCTTCTTCTTTGGCCACACTGCGGAATACCCGGGGGAGGGGGCGGCCCACCTGGTCGCCGAGGGGTGCGAGTCCGGTGCGGATGCCGGTGGTCAGCAGGGTCATGCCGATGATGGCCAGGCCGATGCCCAGCACCACCTCGTCCATATGCCGCAACCGGTCCCGCAGCATCCACAACACCACCAGCAGCAACGCGGTCAGGGGTAAAATCGCGCGCAGAGCCAGAAGTCCTTCGGTGCGCACAATGCCGGGCACCGGCTGCAGGAAATCTGTGCCATTCGTTACGAGTTGCCCCAGAGATTCGCCTGGAAACCAGGCGCGCGCCTCTTCACCGGCCATGCGCAGGGCGTGTTGATGCATCGCGCTTTCGCTTCGAAAGAGGGTGAGGGCGTGTTCAAGATTCCGCTCATGGAAAAAATCGGCTCCGGAAGCGGGCGCCGGCATATCCGGATTGAGGACGATGCCCAGGATCAAAACGGCCAGAACCGGGAAGGCGGAGGCCAGCATAATGATACCGAAGCCGCCGGCGGCATCCTCCTGTTTGCCGGAGGCCCGGGAAACCCCGATACCGAGCGCCAGGACCAGCGGCACAGTGACCGCGCCGGTGGTGACCGCGCCCGCATCCCAGGCCAGGCCCAGAATGGACTGCAAATTTTCGTCCATCGCACAATAACCCGACACCAGCAACAGAAGGGGAATAAGTACAAAAATAAAGGGTTTGATGGAGAGTCCGTAGAAAAACCGCACCATTCCGAATGCGACGGCCACCCCGACTCCGCAGGCGACGGATGACATCAGCGCCAGCGAATTTTGGTTAAGCATGGAATAAAGCAGTGGGGATCCCCAGGCCGTCACTGTGCTTCCTGCCGCGCGCAGCGACGCCATGGCCGGTTCGGCAAACGTGGAGCCGATTCCGAGCAGTAAACCGAAAATCACAATCAGGAAAATGCCGCAGCGGCGTGGCAACTGCACCCCGACCCGTTCCCCCACCGGCATCAGCCCCAGGATCAGCCCTTCCAGAAAAAAGGCCAGGCCCATCACCACCATGGCGATTCCCCCGGCGATCCGCAGGGCATGGGCGGGGGTGGATCCGAGCACCAGGATTTGAAAGCCCACCAGATACAGCAGAATGAACGAAACGGATTTCAACTGATCCAGCACCCGGCTTTTGGCATAATTCCACACCATCACCCAGGCGGTGTGGCGGGGAATTCGGATACGGGAGGAGGTGCTCATGCTGTGCTTCTATCAGGTCTCCGCCTTGAGTAGAAACAAAAAATCAGGGTGGATTGGATTAAGGAGCGCCGATCTCCTCATTGTTTGATTGTTGCCAAGTCCAGTGAGGTTTTGTATGACCCGGATGAATTGCACCCCACCAGGAGAAATATGGTATGAATACAGATAAAGCCTATGAATTAGCGAAAGCTCGTTACGCGGAGATGGGAATCGACACGGATGCGGCCATACATGAGGCTCTGGCTCTGCCGATTTCCCTGCATTGTTGGCAGGCCGATGACGTGGCGGGGTTTGAAACCAAACCGGAAGGGCTCTCGGGCGGCGGCATCATGGCCACGGGGAATTACCCGGGGCGCGCCCGGAACGGGGAGGAGACGCGGGCGGATATCGCCAGGGCGATGTCGCTGATTCCCGGCAAACAACGGGTCAATATTCATGCAAGTTATGTGGAAACAGATGCGTTTGTCGAGCGGGACCGGGTGACACTGGACGGGTTCCATGCGTGGCTGGACTGGGCGAAGGATCTGGGGGTCAATCTGGACTTTAATCCCACGTTTTTTGCACATCCTCTGGCCGAGGATGGATATACCCTGTCTCATGCGGATGAAAAAATCCGATCCTTCTGGGTTCGGCATGGACGGGCCTGCCGGAAAATCGCGGAGGGGATCGCGCAGGCGCAGGGGGCCCCCTGTTTGGTGAACTGGTGGACGCCGGACGGTGCCAAGGACACCCCAGCGGACCGATTCGGACCCCGGGCGCGGATGGCGGCGTCTTACGATGAAATTTTCGAGGACGACTCAGTGGATTCCTCCCTTTGCGTCGACTATCTGGAGAGCAAACTCTTCGGCATCGGCTCCGAGGAGTATGTGGTGAGTTCCTCCGAATTCTGTGCGGACTATGCGTTGAGCCGAAAGGTCGGACTGTGCATGGATATGGGCCACTATCATCCCACCGAAACCATCCACGGGAAGATTTCCAGTCATTTGCAATTTATCGATAAACTGCTGTTGCACGTCAGTCGGCCCATTCGCTGGGATTCGGATCATGTGGTGATCTTTAATGATGATCTCAAAAATGTGTTCCTGGAAATTCAACGCGGGAATGTCTGGGACCGGGTGGCGGTGGCCCTGGACTTTTTCGACGCCTCCATCAACCGGATCGGGGCCTACGTGATCGGCACCCGCGCGGCCCGGAAGGGAATTCTCTACGCCCGGCTGGATCCCGCCCGGCAGTTACAGGCCTATGAGTCAGAAGGAAACAACACCCTGCGACTGGCCCTGATGGAGGAATGCAAAACCATGCCCTTCGGCGCGGTGTGGGACCGTCTTTGCGAACAGGCCGGAGTCCCGGTGGGAACCGAGTGGTTTACCGACATGGACGCGTACGAGAAACAGGTCCTGTCCGCGCGTGCCTGACGGTCTTCGCTCCAATCCCGGCTTTGAGGGCCTTCAGGTGGCGTCCGAAATGGTCGCAGAGGACGTCGGCGTAGGTGTCGGGGTGTGCGCGCAGGGTGTCCATGAGAGCTTGGCCGAGTTCGGGATGCTGAAGCACGGTGCCGAAGCAGCAATGAAGAATCTGCCGCCCGGGAGCGGTGAAGCCGATGCCTTCGGGAACATCCTCCCAGCATTCCAGATAATGCCGCTCAAGCTCTTTGCCGGTGACACTGGTGGGTTCGGGGCTATCTTCCAGAGTGGCGTGCACGTGATAGGTCGCTTTATCCCGTTTATAGTTGGCGCGGGAGAGTTCCACGATGCGGAAAAACAAATCCGCGTTCTTGAGTGCGGCCACCCGCAGGGCCTCGAGATAGGACGTGCCGGCGGTTTTCACATGAAAACGCCCTTTCGTGGCTCTCGCGAAGGGGGTGTACATGGAGATCTTGTCGGATCCGCTGTGCAGACTCAATTTGTAGGGACCCAGAAGTTCACTGATGGCGTTGTGGTCGGCCATGGAGGCTTCGAGAGCTTCCAGATCGCCGATGTAGTCGACACCTTTCTCCATTTCGCCAATGAAACGCGGAGCCAGCGACACGAGTTTGACCTGATGTTTGATGAGCTGATCGGCGATGATGTAGTGTTCGGCCAGGGTGGTGGGCTGCTCGGTTTCGTCGACACTGACTTCAATCTCAAACGGCTTGTCCATGCTGTCGGCCTGTTCACGAATAAAATCAGACAGCCCGGCGGCGTGGAGGAGGGCAAGACCGTATTTGACCGCCGCGCGGCGGACCACGGTCTCATCAAATTCGATCACCGAACCCGTGTTCAGCTTCACGGAGCGGCCGAGGTAGCTCTCGACCCAGTCGATGCGGTCCACAATGGCGGAGAATTTTTCCGCCAGAGAATCTGTATCATAGTCATCCGCTTTCTCATCCACAAAATCGGAGGGATCGATGGTGAAAAAGGTGAAGCCGGCATTCAGGGTGCGGGTGACATCCTCTTTGGTTTTGAGATGGTCCGCATCCGCTCCGGTCACTCCGCTCCATCCGCACCGGGCGAGTCCGTCCAGGGCATCTTTCATCACGCCTTCGGGTGTGCGTCCGGTGCGGGTCATTTCCCGGATGGACTGCTGGGGGAAAATAGGTTGAATGCCTTCACCGAATTGGTTCAGAGCGGCCACGTGGCCGGGAGTGGCCAGACCGATGCGGTCTCCAAAACCGAAGCTGGGTTGAAGATCGAGGGTATGTACAGTTATAGATTTCATAGGGTTCCTAAACGGGTGGGGGTTAAATTATGATGGGTCACACCGCTTTACGTGCAGCACGTTTTGAGGAAAGTGATTTACCCTCATAATCATAATCGTAATCGTAATCGTAATCGACGTGCCTTATTCGATTAGGATTAGGATTAAGATTAGGATTACGAAGGAACATCTTGCAGGTCTCAGACCAGTGAGGGGTCACAGCCGAGAGTGCCTTTCAGTTTGGCGAGATAAGCTTCGGGATGTTCGGCAAGATCTTTTCCGCGGGCGGTGACGGTCTCCAGTTTTTTGCGGATTTCCCGACTTTCTTTGCTGTCGATGTGGTTCCGGTCCAGAATGGCTTTCAGGTAATCCGCTTTTTTCTTGATGGTTTTCTTCTCCAATTTCAGTTTGGCCTCCAGGCGTGCCTGGTACCAGTCGCTGTCGAGGAGGGCCTGAAGGTCAAACAGTTTGCGCACTTCGGGATCCGCCAGGGGTTTGCCTTCATAATCGCCGTGAGCCATGATGTGCAACAGTGCTTTGAGGGGAGGGATGGCCAGTTCGACACCCCCGTCCTCGAAGTAGTTGAGGGCCGCTTTCTTTTGTGCCTCCACGATGTTGCGGATCCCGTCCACGAAATTCTCCATGCTCTGGAGTTCAGGTTTGAGCATGTCCTCGGTGAGCACGGAATCGGGATGACTGAAGATGCGTCCGAAAATATTGCGGGTAAAAGACCCGGTGATCCGGTAGCCGAGACGACTGGCCAGCACCGGGGCTCCGTCGGATTCGAAATCCTCCATTTTTTCCAGATAGCCCATCTCGATGAGCCATTTCGGATCCTGTTCCTTCGGATACATCCGGCACCAAAGTTCGGGAATGAGCAGGCTGATGTCGTGATCGACCCGGTATTTGTGTCCCACATAGCCGGCGGCGGTGGTGAAGCCGTGGCTTTGGGTGAGGATGTAACTGATCAGGGCGTTGTTGAGGTCTGTGACCGGCAGCAGGGCGTTGAAGGGTGCCTTGGTGAGTGCGCCTTCGGATCCGGCTCCGGTGGTGGAGGGGGATTTGCCGGTGAGGCTGGCGATGAAGTCCATGAACAACTCGGGCAGTTCCTGATAGTGAATGGGGTTGTACACCGCCAGCGGGCGGATGCCCGCCGCCTTGTCCGCCGGATTGTTGCGGCGGCCGGGAAGCACCGCGCCCACCGGATTGAAGACGGGAACGCCTTCGTCCAGACGACGGAACAGGCGAATGCCCAGGTCGGCCAGATATTCCTCGCGCTGCGCCGCCAGATCGGGGCGGTTCTGCAGATAGCGCGGGTTTTTGGTGGGAACGCCGTCCACCAAACGGGGAGCGCTGTTGCTGACGAAATAGTCGGGGCCGTCTTCGGAATCCACGAAATCACGCATCGCCTCTTTCATTTCGGGAGTGTACTGTTCGAACAGAATAACATCCTCCACTTTTTCCCGCACCTGATCCCGGGTCAGCGGTTCGTAGTTGGAGAAGAAGTTCTGCTTGGTGGCGTAGTCGAATTCCGTGTGTTTGTCGTAGCCGGGGATGATGGCATCGTCGGGTCGCTGGAACAGCCGGAATTCGCAGTTTTCCACAAATTTCAGGGAAGGGGCGTCAAATTGTTCGGGTATTCCCGATAATTGATCGCGGGGGACGACCACCGATGCGGTGATATCGTCTTCGCGCTGCAGTTTGGTCGCGGGCCAGAAATCCTTGCGCAGACTGAACAGACGCCAGGCGTTTTCGGGGGAATAGCCCATACGCACATACGAACCGATCACCGGGCGCTGACGGTAGCGGAGTTCGACCCCCTGCTGACCGTTGATGGTGTCCACATGGAAGCGTTCCCGCCAGTTTTCACCCCAGTGCGGGCGGTGGAACCGTTTCACGGTCAGCACCAGATCGCGGACCCGCTGGGGGATGGTCTCCAGCCAGGCGTTGTAGGCGTCGGTATATTCGGGATTCGGGGTCAGCATCCGGACCACGGAGCCGAGGGACCGGTCCTGACTCAGCAGGGGCCGGCTGGGTTTGCCGGGAACCTTCGGTTCTGTGAAGCGGTCCGCGTAATCCCGTTTGGTGATTTCCTCCACCATATCCATGTCTTTTTTGAAATTCGGGGTGAACACGGGGGCGTTCACCATGGCATCGGTGATGGGCTTGGAAATTTCGGATTTTCCACCGCCGGAGACGGTGCAGGGTTTGTGGCAGACCAGCCCCTCGGCCTGGGTGCCGGTGAGGCGCCAGCGCTGTCCGGTGAGCGGATTCAGCATATTGATTTTGTACCCGCTGGGCAGCACGTACGTGTTTTCGGGACGCAACTGAATCTGCTGGGTACCCTGATCGTTTTCCCACTGGATTTTCAGAGAACGCAGCTCGAAATACGAATTTTCGGGCACATACACGATATCCGGGTAGGTGTTGTCGAAGGCGTAGCCTTCCGGCTGGAGGTTCATGCGGTTGCCGTGACGTTTCACGGTTTCGTCGAAGCTGTGATCCACGCCTTTTTTCAGGA
Organism: Kiritimatiellia bacterium; assembly: GCA_040905625.1. GTDB lineage: Bacteria > Verrucomicrobiota > Kiritimatiellia > SS1-B-03-39 > UBA6053 > UBA6053. Next base: position 2,896 of record JBBDRC010000205.1, on the reverse strand, counting down.
AGGACAGACGGAAATCCTCGCCGAGGTCGAAACTCGGGAAGGTGATGGCGCCTCCGGCGTGCTCCTCTTCCACCAGACCGAAGAGGTTGGCGGCGTAGCTGAGCTGGGTTTTGACTTCTTTTTTGCAATAGCCGAAATAATTATCGGCGATCAGGGTGACCACCACCCCTTCCCGGTCCCGGCAGGTGACCTTGAAGGCGGTGCCGTCGTTGTACAACTCGCTTTCATCCTTCCAGCACATGCCGTCACGTTTCTGGCGGTCGGTCGCATCCTCGACTTTCGGAAGACCCAGTTCTTTTTTGGTGAGGGTGAGGAGGTGGGGAGCCAGAATCACGCAGCCGGTGTGGCCCGACCATCCGGAAACGTCCAGGCGGGCGTCATTTTCCTCGAGCAGGGGGTTTCCGGCGTTGCCGAAGATGCTTTCGACAAAGTCGAGATTGGCCACCATGTTTCCGGGAGCAAAAAAGCGGACTTCCATGGTTTTGCGTTCGGTGACGCCCGGAATTTCGGGGCAGAGCAGGGGACGCAGCAGCAGGGACACCCAGGTGCGGGCTTTTTCGGTCTGATTGCTGGTGAACGGAAGCTGCATCAGGTCTTCCGGTGGATTCAGCGCGGCTTTGAGCAATCCGGCGAAGGTTTTCACCGGCACCGCTTTTTTATCGTTGGCGATGGGCAGGCCGCCTTCGCAGACGTGAAACACCCCCTTGGTGGTGCGGCGGTCGTGCTTGGGATTATGCAGGACCCCGTTGGCGGTGCGGTAGCTCTGAATGATGTCGGAGGTGAAATCGTCCCGGTCGGGCGGCAGGGAAAGGGCGCGGGCCAGACCGTGACGGTCGAGCACGAAGGTTTGCAGGGGCACCCAGGAGTCGACGGGCTCAATATCGTGTTTAGCGAAATAGGCCGTGAGAAAATCGTGAATGTGACGGTCCACCGGGCACATGTAATTCGATAACAGACGATCCTTGGCCTTGGCGGTGGCCAGCAGGCTCTTGCCGATCACCAGAAACGGATTGTCATCGCCGTCTCCGTAAATCGGCAGATCGAGGGCCGCCAGTTTGATGTTGATGTATTGGAGAATGTCCTGGGGAGATTCCGGGGAGCGCTCTTTGGGATCTGTATAGCCGATGGTGTCTTTAAGATTTTTATTCATAGTAATTTATTCTGGTTAGGATTCGCACTACCCTTTGTCTTTGAATCGTTGAAAATCAAACACTTTTGCGTTAAAACCTGTTCGCGTCAGATCCCCAGGGTTTCCCGGATGCGCTCGCGCTGGTCGATCAGCGATGTCCATTCACGCTGCCACCAGGTTTGACTGCCGAACTCCTGCTCGTTGCGCCGGTTATTGTCCGCCTGTTGCTGCGCACACCAGGCGGTGAAGTGCAGAAAACGCATGGCGCGGAGGGGTTCGACCCAGAGCAGAGTTTCGGATGCGAATTCGCGCATCTGACGATAGCCGTACAGGAGGTGCTCCAGTTCCCGTTCGCAGTTGTCCACAATGTCGGGAAGCAGCATCCACATATCCTGAACGGGCGGGCCGAAGGCCATATCGTCGAAATCGATGAGAAAAATCCCGTTGGTCCCGGGCCTGCGCATGAGATTGGCGGCGTGCATGTCGCCGTGGATGCGGGTATTGACGTTTTCATCGGTAAACAGAGGGGTGATGGCGTCAAGAAGTTCCGAGGCGGTGTCTTCAAAGCGGTCGCGGAAATCGGGGGTGCCGTCGAGATGCTCCAGGATGAAATCCAAATGGAATTGGCTGGCCTCCTGCGGATGCCAGGTCAGGCGGTGCCGGGGAACCGCTTTGTCTCCGGCCAGGTGCATGCGGGCCAGGGTCCGGCCCAGTTCCTGCCAGCCCGCGTCGTCGAGATCCTCGAAGGGCCGGCCCCGTTTGCGCGGATATATGGCGCACCAGATATCATCTGATTCCTCAAACAGGCTGTTTCCGTCTTCGTCAATGATGGGGGCGACCACCGGAACATCCGCTTCCTGGAGATCGAAGACGAAGGCGTGCTCCTCGCTCAGGGCATCGAGAGTCCAGCGCCCCGGACGGTAGAATTTCACCACCACTGCGTCTCCGTTTTCAAGGAGAACTTCATATACGCGGTTGATGTAGCTGGTGAGCGGGCGGCAGATGGGCTCAACCGCGATGCCCAGCACATCCTCCACCAGGTCCATTACCCGATCGGGGCCAAGATCTTCGAAGCGGTTCATGCGGGTATCCTAAAGCAGATGATCCGGCAGTGAATCGGCGGGAGTGGGTGGAGGCGCGGAGGATGCGGCGGGGGTGTCCGAATTCGGCGGGAGGCTCAATTCGATGTCCAGAATCTGTAATACAGCCAACAGAGTATTCAATCGAACACCCGGATTTCCGTGTTCCAAATCGAACATGGCGGTTTTGCCGATGCCTGCGCGATCCGCCAGTTCTTTCAGCGTCAACCCTCTGGCGGTGCGGGCATCGCGTATACGGGAGGCAAGTTCTTGCGGGGTGAAGGTCATGGAGGAAAGGCTGTCAGAAACTTCGGTAAAGTCAATCTTTAGCATGAGCCCGTTCGAAAAAGGGGGTGCGGGGATTCATATCAGGGATTCAGGAGGATGAAAAAAACAGAATTCATGAAAATTTAGAGTTGTTTCCTATGGAAGCCTGCATGTAGGATCGGGCTTTGTGAGTTTAACCCAGGAGACACCATGACGAGCAAGCCCGAAACTGAACCCACTGTCCAATCTTCTCTTCGAGCCTATTGGCGAAGTAATCTGCGAACCATGGGGGTGTTGCTGGTGGTCTGGTTTGTCGCCGGACTGGGGTGCAGCATCCTGTTTGCGGATGTGTTAAACGAGTTCACCATCCCCGGCACCGGGTTTCCTCTGGGGTTCTGGTTTGCACAGCAGGGGAGCATCA
>JBBDRC010000204.1:0-4123 GCA_040905625.1 Kiritimatiellia bacterium | reverse complement strand
GGCGTATTCACCGGCCAGACAAGCTGGCCGGGGTCTTTTCGAACGGGCTCTAGCTTTACAATTTAGTCGCTTTCAAACGACGGGAGAGGGATGTTTCCAATAAGTTCCCGCTTCACTTTACAATCCTCAGTAATTGGTGCACGTTCGCGGCTTCCATGTCCGAATCCGCTTTCACTTCCAAATTGCGCCCCCTTCGCGAAACCCTGACCCTGCCGGTGCTGGCGGGATCCCTGTTATTTGCGCTGGCGGCTACAACGTTGGCGCTGTGGCTGCCGCGGATGCTGGGAGCGATTGTGGATGAGTTGGTGGCGGGCCGGATGCCGATCCGGGTACTGCTCAAAGATGTCAGTCTGTATTTAGGTCTGGCTCTGGTTGCCGCGCTGTTCAGTAAATGGATGCGGCAGGTGCCGATGCGATGGGCGCCCCGCATCGGTCATCATGTGCGAGTACGCCTGCACCGTCACCTGCTGAGCCTGGACGAGAATCAGATTCATGATCAGCGGGTGGGGGAGCTGATGAGCCGATTGCAGTCCGACGTGAACGCGGTCGCCGAAATGCTCGCGCATGGCGGGCACAGTCTGATCAGGGCCGGCCTGACCCTGGGCATCGCGTTCACCTTCATGTTTCAACGTTCGGCATCGCTGGCGCTGGTGCTCAGTCTGCTGTTACCCTTTCTGGTGGTGATCGGCTTCGTGATGATGCGGTCCATCCGGTTTCGTCATCTCGGGGTGCAGGAACAGTTGGGGGTGCTGACCAGCTATTGTCAGGAATCGTTCGGAGGGCTTCGACTCCTGCGGGGCCTGGGACTGGATTCGCTGCGCATGGGCCGATTCCGGGATCTCAATCAGGAATTCATTCATCGCACTCTTGCTCTGAGCCGGATTGAAATTTTGGCCTGGCCGGTGATCCACATCGGATTTGTGATCGGGAACATTCTGCTGCTGTGGGTGGGAGGAAGGCAGGTGATTCGAGGGGAAATTCCGTTGGGGATGCTGGTGGAGTTTCAACAATATCTGATGATCCTGCAATGGCCCTCCCTGTCGGTGGCCTGGACGCTGAGCCTTATCCTGCGGGGGCGGGCCAGTCTGGGACGTTTGCAGGAAATCATGGATGCGGCGCCGCAGGTTGTGGACGACGCGGGGGTCGCAAACGGGTTGCCGGAGGGAATCGGGGAAATCCGCCTGGAGCATGTGTGCCTGCAATTGGAGGGCCGCCGGGTTCTGCACGACATTTCCTGCACGGTGCGGCCGGGCGAAATGCTGGGGATCACCGGCCCCACCGGAAGCGGCAAAACGCTGCTGCTGCACTTGCTCTTGCGCCGACAGAATCCGGAGAGCGGACGTATTCTGATTAACGGCCGGAATATCCGGGAGCTCTCCCTGGAAACTCTCTATCACCATTGCCGCATCGCCCCCCAGGAACCGGTCCTGTTCTCCATGACGCTTGAGGAAAACCTCTTGCTGGCAGATCCGGATGTGAGTGAAGAGGATCTTCAACGCGCCCTCTATCTGTCCGCGCTGGATCAGGATTTGCCCCAACTGCCTCTGGGACTGCAAACCCGCATCGGGGAAAAAGGGGTGACGCTCTCGGGCGGGCAGCGGCAGCGTTGCGCCATCGCCAGGGCCCTTATTTCCAATCCTTCGGTCTTGCTTATGGATGACAGCCTCTCCGCGGTCGACTCCTCCACCGAGGCTTTGATCCTGGAGCGGTTGCTCCCGGAGGTGGGGGAACGCACCCTGTTGATGGTGAGTCACCGGTACGCGGCGCTGCGCCACTGTGATCAGGTGCTGGTGCTCCGGGACGGGCGTATCGCGGAGTCAGGAACCCCCGAAGCGTTGATGGCGGCCGGGGGCGACTTCGCGGATCTGGCCGGACGACAGCGTTTGCAGGCGCAATTGGAGGTGGAGGATGACTGACTCCCCGCGAATTCGCGATCACCACTACCTGCGCTGGTTATGGACCTACGCCAAACCCTATCGGCGATGGCTGGCTGTGGGGCTGATTCTGTTGATCCTGCAGGTTATCAGCACCAACGCCTTTCCCCTGATCATCAAAAAAGCGATTGACGCTTTTCTGCTTCCTCACGCGGAGAGTCTGAGCGGGCAGGCGCGATTACAGGGACTGCGGGAACTGTGCATGTGGCTGTTCGCGCTGGCCGGGGGTATGTTTGTGTTTCGGATTTCCCATGCGTATTTGATGACCTGGGTGGGGCAGCAGGTGCTGCGGGATCTGAGGGTGACGGTGTTCCGGAAAGTGCTGTCTCTCCCCATGCGCCGGATTGATCAGCTTCAGGTGGGCCGGTTGATGACCCGGGCCACCGGCGATCTCGATGCGCTGCAGGAATTGATCCGCAACGGCTTGATCGGATTGCTGGCCAATCTGCTGATGTTGGTCGGCGCCATGGTATACATTTGGCTGTTGGAATGGCGGCTGGCTCTGGCCCTGTACGGAGTATTCCCGATTCTGGGCGGTTTGCTGTTCTGGGTGAACCGGAACAGCCGCAAAGCGCAACGGAGCACCCGCACGGCGGTTACGGCACTCAACAGCAGTACCCAGGAAACGCTGGGAGGTCTGTTCACGCTGCGGGTGTTCAATCAGCGTGAACCCATGCGGGAACGGTTGCACTCGCAAAGCGACGCGGTGCGTGCCGCCCGCGCGAGGGTGGCGGATTGGAGCACCTGGCATTTCCCGATTCTGGAAATCACCCGGGCGCTGGCCACGGCGGTGCTGGTGCTGTCCTGCGGCATGTGGGCACCGGAACAGGTGGGCAGTCTGGTGGCATTTTTGTATTATATCCGCTATTTTTTCCGTCCCCTGGAGGAGTTGGCCGAGCAATCCCAGCAGTTGCAGGGAGGGCTGGCATCGGCGGAACGGGTGTTCGATCTGCTCGACGAAGAGGAGGTGTCCCCGGACCCGGAACAGCCCGTGATCCTGAGTCATGTCAAAGGTGACATTCGATTCCGGAACGTGGAGTTCGCCTATGAAGCGGACAGCCCGGTTTTGCGAAATATGGATTTTCATATTCAGCCCGGTCAATTCGTGGCGGTGGTGGGAGCCACCGGTGCCGGCAAATCCACCCTGTTCAGTTTGCTGTGCCGTTTTTACGATCCGCAACAGGGATCGATCGAACTGGATGGAGTGAATGTGCAGGATTTTGCCCGCGGGGATCTTCGCCGTCACCTGGGCCTGGTGCAGCAGGATCCCATGTTGTTTTCAGGCACCGTCGCGGACAACATCGGTCTGGGACGTGCGGGGGCGGACCGAATCGCCATCGAGCGCGCGGCGCGCCGGGTGAATGCGCACGGTTTCATTATGCAATTGGCGGAGGGATATCAAACCGACCTCGGAGAAGGGGGGTACCGCTTGTCGACCGGACAAAAGCAATTGATCGCGCTGGCCCGTATACTGCTTCAGGATCCCGAAGTGTTGCTGCTGCTGGACGAGGCCACCGCCAGCGTGGATTCCGAAACCGAGCAGATGATTCAACAAGGATTGGAGGAGGTTCGACATGGCCGCACCTGCGTGGCCATCGCCCACCGGCTTTCCACCATTCAACACGCGGATTTGATCCTGGTTCTGCGCCACGGCCGGCTGCTTGAGCGGGGCACCCACGCGGAATTACTCCGCCGCGACGGCTACTATCGAAGCCTGGTCGAAGCCATGCGTATCGGGCTGGATGTGTGAACCGTTTTTAGAGCGGTCAGAGGGGAGAGGTCGGAAGTCAGTCCCGCCAACGACGGAGTCGAACCACGCGTTCCGCGTGGCAAGCCACGCCTGCTGCGTGATAAACTTTGAGGGGATAGACTCAACCTCATAATCGTAATCGTGCTCGTAATCATAATCGATGTGCCAAGTTCGATTAGGATTACGATTATGATTAAGATTAAGAGGTCTGTCACACAAGCCCCGCCACAGATTGCCAACAGAATGTGCAAAACGGAGATCTGTGGCGGTGGACAAGGGCAGCTGCGCTGCGTCATTCGCCATTTGTCAGTAGTAGCTGACGCCACCGCCCGGTGAGGGGGGGGGAGGACGGGAGTTCGGTTCTGAATCGTCTTGCTAGACCCTGTTCGAAAAGGGTAACGTCCGGAATTATTGGTTTTTTTGTCGGCAAGATGAATCG
>JBBDRC010000203.1:0-4138 GCA_040905625.1 Kiritimatiellia bacterium | reverse complement strand
TTTTCATCAGCACCGTCGGTGAATCCACATGAACCAGCGTCTCAAGAATTGCCAGAGAGGGCGCGGCACTTGTATAAACCATGCGGGTCCCTTTACTGTTCCATCTCCCGCCATATAGGCGGGCACCTTCTCCATCAAATGCCGTATGGACGCGCTTTTTTTTTGTCAGCCGATAACAGGTCGGCATTATGCATAAACCCCATACTCAATTCTGCCCAACAGATCCTCCACTTCGCGGGCTCCCACCTCTGTTTCGGAGAATTCGAGCGGGGTTTTTCCACCCAAAGCACGTTTCGGGGTGGTGAACCACTGCCGGGCTTCCACACGGTCCTCGAAAACCTCCAATGCCATTTGAAAAAGCGCACTTACCCGAAACAATCGATCCGAGGCGGATGACTTGAGGACCTTGCGGCGTGCCAGAGTGCTGGGAGAAACATCCAAAATGCGGGATAGAGCCTCACGATTGAGCCCGAGAAGGGAAGAAGCCCGATCAACGGTATTAGCGGACAACCCCATCAGCAGCGCATCCGTAACCGTTTCGATGCTGGCCTGATCAAGACCTTTCAATAACTCACGCCGACATGAGAGGTTGGCAAATGTGGTAATCAATCGTTCCTGTGCACTATGGGGACGGTTAAAAACGATCCAATTGGAAACAAGGGATTTACGCCCCACATCCTTCCAGGAATCCGCAAAATAAACACTGAGTTCTCCCGGTATTCGTTTTATTGCTGGATTTGTCATAATGCATAGTTTACAATGTCAAATGACATTGTCAATTTATTCTATATCGGATTCCGCTGGTAAAAGCAAAAAACTCTCCTATCCTGTCGCAACCACAAGGAAGCCTATTCTATGCCCCTACTTCACCTACACCGGGAAATTAAAAGTCTGAACAAGCTCGTCCTCCAACTGGGGGGACAGGTCGAGGAAAATCTGCGACAGGGCATTCAGTCCATTCAAACCCGCAATACCCGTCAGGCGCTGGCGGTGAAGGATGAGGATCAGTTGGTCGATTCGCTGGAGGTGCAGGTGGAGGAGGAGTGCCTGAAACTGCTGGCGCTTTACCAGCCGGTGGCCTCGGATTTACGCTACATCGTGGCGGTGTTGAAAATCAACGGGGATTTGGAACGTATTGGAGATTTGGCGGCCAATCTGGGTCGTCAGTCCTCGAAACTGGCGAAAAAAGAGCAGGTGGCGATTCCCGACCAATTGAATCTGATGGCCTCGATTGCCCGGGAAATGCTGCATCAAAGTCTGGATTCCCTGGTGGCCCGCGACATCAACAGTTGCCGCCGCATCCTGCATCGGGACAAGCAGGTCGACACCCTGTACTGTGAAGTCTACGACTGGTTCCGCCTTCGGGTGAAAGAGGAACCGAATGATGCCGGATTATTGCTGGGGATGTATTTGGCGGCCAAAGATCTGGAGCGGATCGCGGACCACACCTGCAATATCGCCGAAGATGTGATTTACCTCATCTCCGGCGAAATCGTGCGTCATCATCACTTGAATGATGAGGATGAATACTAAAAAGCACTTCCGTCCGCGCGGGTGCCGCAGAGGCTGACCTCCAGTCCCAACTCCGCGGCCAAAGCGGCCTTGGCGTACATCGCCAGGTCCGCCTCCTCCGCGGAGTTCGCGTAGGCCACCTGGATATGATTGGCCTTGTGGCGGGCCATCATCTGATCCCGGCTCACTCCATAGGTCACCGCATGCATGATGGGCCATTGTGGAGTGGTTTCCTTCCAGCGACGCTCGGTTTCCTCTTGAGGAAGCTCGATGACTTTGGCGCGTCCGAGATCCATTTTGAGTTTGCCGTTCTCCATAAATACCCGGCTCCACACGATTTCACCCACCTTGGCGATTCCCCGCAGGGTGCCTCCGCCCAGACGGAAATACATCGGGGGCTGACGGTGCGAATCGGAACCGGCCCAGCCGCCGATATGATGATCGGCGGGCGCGCTGCCGGAAATCAGGAACACCCAGACATACTCGTCCGTGCTGCCGCTCGCATCCCAATCCCCCCAGCGCAAATCGTGCAGGGTGTTGGCGGGGGGCTGGCCCAGCGCGGTGTGAATCCGGTTGGTGAACAGTCCGTCCAGACCCGCGCATTCGTCCACTTCGTTGAAGTGGGGAATAGGTTCCCCCTCGCGGATAATCGAGCCGTCCGCACGGGAGACCGGGGGGCGCTCGGTGGAATTCAGGGTGCCTTCACCCAGGTCGGAGGCGGGGAGCAGATCTTTGAGACCCTGCTGATATTGAATGCCGATGGTTTCGCAGCCGAAGCTGTCCGCGATGCGGACCGCCGCGATGTACATTTTGCACTGTTGCAACACCTGGGCCTTGGTGAGGTCGCTTTCCTCGTTTTCCCCGAAATGAAAGGTGAATCCTTTATCCAAATACCACTGGAACACCGCTTGCGCCTCGGCGTCAGACACTTGTGTGGTCTCGTAGTAGAGGGCCGACTGGGAGAGCCGTTCCTTATACACTCCGCACTGGAACAGCAATTCGTCGGGAATAATGGCGTTGTACATCCCCATGCAGCCCTCGTCGAACACCCCCAGAATTGATTTTTCACGGCGCAAATTTTCCGCGATGTCGGTTGCGGCCTTTCTGGCCTGTTCAGGAACGGAGGCCGGATTGAACGCGTGCACGTGATCCATGGCATGTTCCACTTTTCCATGATTGAGCCAGGATGTAAGACCGGTCCGGAACCGTTCCTCGGAAAAATCCTCGCTCCACAAGGTGCTGTAGGTCACCCCGGCTTTGGTCATGGAGCCATTGAGATTCAACATGCCCACCAGACCCGGCCAGGTTCCGGACCAGTTGGCCACGGTAAGAATGGGGGCCCGGTGTGAAATCAGCCCGTGCAGAATGTGGTGGGAATACTGCCATACCGCCTCCGCCACAATCAGGGGAAGGTCGGGATCCACTTGCGAGAACACCGCCATCCCTTCTTTCTGGGAACCGATAAATCCGTGTTTCTCGTCCTCTTTGTAGGGATGAACCCGTTTCAGTTCGAAACCCAGTGCCTTCACGGCATCCGTCAGCTCCTTTTCCATGCCGGCCTGAGCGGCCCAACAAGTCTGGTTGGCACTTAAACGTAAATCTCCATTCGCAAGCAATTGAATAACAGACATGGGGTTCTCCTTGGGTTAAAAACAAAACTTTACCTCAAAAAGGTCGCAAAATGAAATAGCCGCAACTGGCATGAATGTGTATATTTCTAACATGAGACAATCTGAACCCCCGATGGAATACGGAGTGCTCGGCCCGCACATCCGACTTCTTTTTGCCCAGAAACGCCCCATTGGATCCTGGAATTTCTCCAATCTGCGGGCGCCCTACTGGCGACTGTATCACCTGTCGCAATCGGGTGCCTGGGTGGAAGTGGTGGGGAGGCGGACCCCGTTGTCACCCGAACGGGTGTATCTGTTTCCGGCCAATCTGTCCTTTTCCTCGGGATGCGCGGCGGCGTTGGATCAGTTTTTTGTACATTTCACCATCGAACCCCCTCTGGCGGAGTCCAGAATACCGGAAACCTTTTTGTCGGTGCCGTTCACCCCCGACCTGCAGGCGCTGTTGAACCGCATTCATCGCTGTGGCAGCCCGGCCCGACAGAGTCTTCTATTGACCGCTTTTGTGCAACTTGTGCTGGATGCGTCCGGACTTCAACTTCAGGACCGGAGCCTCAGCACCCGTTTGGAGAAAGCGCAGGACCTGATGCGGAACCATATGCAAAGCGGCATCACCAATAAGGAGATTGCCAGAGCCCTGCATTTGTCACCGAACGCGTTCATCCGCTGGTACAAATCGGTCACCGGCACCTCTCCCCAGTTTTGGCTGAACCGGGAACGCGTCAACGAGGCCAGTTTCTGGCTGCACCACACCGACGCCTCCATGGAAAAAATCGCCGAGACCCTCGGCTTCTGCGACCGCTATCATTTCAGCCGGGTCTTCAAACGCCTCCAGGGCGTCAGCCCCGCCGCTTTCCGGAAAAACCGGGATCTTCCGCCCCCCCGGCTGCAGGTGTGAGTATGGGAGTTCTTTCAGTCAGAGGCATTGATTCCCACCAAATACTTGCCCAAGCCGGGTCTGCAGGGGATTTGAAGTTCCTGCCAGCCCTGAATCGCCG
>JBBDRC010000202.1:0-4161 GCA_040905625.1 Kiritimatiellia bacterium | reverse complement strand
GCCACATCCGAGGCCACGGTTTCCAGACAGCCCCGGTTCCCGCATCCGCAAAGGAGCCCCCCCGGCTTCAGGGTGATATGCCCCAGCTCTCCCGCAAATCCCGAGGATCCGCTGACAAAACGACCCGCGCTGACCACCCCCATGCCCACCCCCGCGCTGATATCAATCATGGCGAAATCCTCCAGATCCCTCGCCTGCCCGAACAGTTGCTCCGCCAAACACAAGCCCTGCTCCTCCTGGACCACCTGGGTTTTGAACCCGGTGGCTTTTTCAATGTCGCGTGCGGGATGGCGCCCGTCCATGAAATGCAAATTCGGAGAAAACACCTGCCGTCCCTCCGATTGGTCAATTAAACCGGGGATTGAAATTCCCACGCCCAGCACCGCCGCCCCCTCCTTCAATGCCGCGATCCTTTTGAGATAGCGGGATGCGGTGGAGATCAACCCCGCATAGGTCCTGGGCGTCTTGAACACCAGCTTGCGCTCCGGCTCAATGTCGCCGTCCAAACCCGCCGACACCACCCGGGACTGCTCAATATCAATCACCAGGCCCAGAAACTGAACCTTCTCGCGGGCCAGTTGATAGATGGTGCTGGGACGCCCGGTGGAGGGTTTTTTCTGGTCGGGCAAAGGCTCCACCAACTTGCGCCGCAGCAGCTCATTCATGAGTTTGGACACCGTGGGCGCGCTGAGTCCCGAATGATTGGTTAAATCCACCCGGGTGCAGGGCCCCAGCGTGCGCATGGCATCCAGCAACTGCCGGATGTTGATTCTGCGCATCAGCGACGGGGATCCCCGGTCCATGGAAATTTCCCGGGAAACTGATATGTTTTTGTTTTTGGGCATTTGACTTTCAGGGACAGATTGATTGATAGGGCATATTTTAACAACCATAATTAAGTACAATTTACGATGAAAATCACCACTGAATACGGGGACTTTTCCAAGGAGACTCCCGCCTATACTCTTTCCAGACCGGATACACCACGCGCTTTTGACAATTTTTTATGGAACAACGCCGTGATGTCCTGCGTGCACCAGACCGGGGTGGGCACCTGCGATATTCAACCGTGAGACAAGGAGGCGATTCAAGTCTATACCGGTGTCGGCCGAGGAGAAATTCAATGCTCGCTATGAATTGCGAACGGCGGAGCGGTGAATTTGAATACCGTTGCCGTTTCGGACCGGAACGGTGTGTGTCTATTGCACGATAGACACATGTTTTGAGCGGGGGCATTCCCCCATACGTGTCCTGTCTTATCAAACGTTCAGAAGCCCCTGTTCGGAGTCCCTCGTTTACGAGGCTTCACACAGCCATCCGATTTATCGGTTGGCAACAACCACTGTCTCTCTATTCCCTGAAAGCCGGGTTCTGAAACGCCGGCCGTTAACGGCCTTTGACGAAGCCTCGTAAACGAGGGACTCTGAACAGAACCATGCAACCATAGATCTTCCCAAGCATTTGAACAGGGGATCATAAACATTGAAGATTCCACCAATTATTTTCCAAAACGGGGTTTTAGAGAAGACGTTGTTCCGATAAAAAAGAGAACACACAGTCCTGTACACGCCCGATGACCCCTCCACATCCACAGACAGGAATGTCCGTGTCACTTCTCTCTGTCGGGATTCCAGTAGCCGTTCTGATCGACGGGGCCGAACCAGCCAATCTGTTGTTCATGATTGTTTCCACCGTAGTAATTGGGTCCGGTCCGGGTGTTGGGTCTTTCCAGGCTGACATGGCCGTCCAGCCAGGCAACCAACGCCTTTCCGTTCGCCCGGAAATGAGTGCTGGGCTGAAGCGAATGCCCATCGCGGCTTTGATAGGGGTCACTGAAAGGATATTCCATGACTCCGCTCTGATTGGCAAAGGCGGTAGTGGTGAAAAATACAGTTTGTGAAGCCTGCGAAATGCGGGTATAGTGTACCGGACGATGAATTCCCCCGCTCCAGATTCCGCCGAGATAGGTTGAATTATATCCATACCCCCCGGCTCCGGTTTCGAAACTCGCGGTATTCGAAATACGGTCCAGCAGGGGGCAGCGGTTCACCCGCCCGCTATGTCCCAAATAGGGAGAAAGATATCCCCCTTCCGGTTCAAACGGAGCGGAGATGGAGGCACGGGCTCCATGCCAGCGGAGGCGGTTATTCACACTCGCTCCGGGAGGCAGCCCCCCGCTGTGATCCACCGCATAGGCGACTCCAGCCAGAGCCAATTGACGCAGATTGCTGCGGGAGGCCGTCGTTCGGGCCCGCTCCAGGGCCGCCCCCACCCCGGCGGCGGTGAGGGTGGTCAGCAGACCAATGATGCTGATCACCACCAACATCTCAATCAGCGTAAACCCGGGTTTAGGATCGGTTTCGGTGCGCATGGCGAATCACCAGTCCCATTCCGACAAACAGGAGAAAGAGCACCGAAGGCTCCGGGATGGCATGGATCACGCCGACGGCATCCAGGTCAAAACCTCCGTTGCCCTCCACGAAATCCGTTTTCCAGGGATCATTGATGATGTTTCCCAGCGAATCAGTGCGTGCATACGCGGGATCAATGCTGCCGACCACATCAATGATGCGCACATGGGTGACCGCATTCACATTCAGTCCGGGGGCCCCCGCCAGTTCCTCCAGATCAAACGGGGTCCCGTATCCGGCCAGATCCTTTCCGGCCAGATTGGTGATGTCCGCCGGATTGAGGGTTCCGAACGGCGCAATCTGAGTATCGGTTTGCGTGAGCGAAACCGCGTCAAACCGAACGAAATTCAATCCGTCGGAGCTGACTTCGACAAACGCGAGTTCATAAAACGTGCTGTGGGAATTCTCAAACACCGCGAAGTCCGCACCCGGTCCGTTGGTAATCAGATTGGCAAAGGTCAGCACAATCGATCCCCCGTCGCCGAGACTTACCACGGGATGCACGCCGCCATCGGCGCCGGACGGGCCGATCACATCGTTCGGATCGCCAAAAGATGCCAGGTCTCCGTCCGGGTTCGAAATATCAATCGGACCGCGGATCAGATCCTGATAGCCGGTGGCCCAGCCCACAATGGACGGGTCATTGGCCGGGACGGGGCCGGCGATCACTCCTCCTCCGATCCCGACCACTACTGACAGCAGTATGAAAGGTTTCATCGATTCCATCCCGGCCGCTTCGCGATCCAACGCCGGCCCGTGATCAACAACAGAGAGCCCAGAAACACCGTGACAAGGGTGCCGGGTTCGGGGATGGCATCCAGGTTATCCATCGCGAAATAATTAGGAGTATTCATTCCGAAATCCCCGTTATCCGTGGAACTGAGTTCGAAGGACAGACTGTCAACCGTACCCAGACTGCTGAGATTCACAAAAGCCCAGTCATCCAGAATATAATCCTGTGAATTGTCCTCAAAACGAAAGTCGGCGAGATAGAAGTCGACGCTTCCGGTTGGAGATCCGCCGTTCGAACCGGTGATGCTGAGCATGAACCAGTCAGGATCATCGCCGGTGTCACCACCGAACTGCTTGGAAAAATCGGAACCGTTCAACATATCCAGAGCCGCATAGGTGGTGTTGGTCACGAATACACCTTTCCCCTCACTGAAATCGAAAGGCGACATATAAGAGATTGTCGGACTGCCGAAGCTGACACCATAGTTGCCGGATCCATCCGCTCCCGATCCGGGATAGGCACTGTACTGGTTTTCGAATCCGGGCGTGGCTGTGTCGGTGGTGTTGGAATAGGAAAATCCCTCCCAGCTGGTAAAGCCCCCTCCCCAATCCGTAAACGTATTTGGAAAGGTGACCCCGTTAACCGAGAAGTCCCCCGATTCATCGGAACCGTTCCAATAATACTCCCCGCTGCTGTTGTATTCCGTGGAGCCGTCCGAAGGCGGATTACCCAGAGACAGGGTTTCAAAGGTCACGGGGGCGGCCCACAGGGACCAGGATACTGAAAGTGCAACCGAGGCTGCACATACAATCAATTTTTTCATGTTATTTCCTTTCGCCCCTTTTCGCGGGGGCACTGAGTTAAGGTGGCATTCTCGGGGAACACCTGGGGATCTCCATCACGTCTCCTGGCTACCCGGCTTGTCCTTCTTTTCCCCTTCCGCCCGATAAGAGCGTGGATAATGAAAAGTCGTATCCGGTTACAGTGGCGCGACCGCGGCTGAATTTCACAGCCTTC